>JANOKY010000540.1:0-4703 GCA_031419635.1 Burkholderiales bacterium
TGCCCGTGCAGGCACAGGAAGACCTGCGTGGCATCACGCGGACCTTCGTCGAGGTAATGCATGCGCAGGCCTTCGAAGCCCGGCAGGTTCCCGGCATAGTGCGGAGCGTAAGGGTAACCCGGCAACGCATCGAAGCGACCGTCCGGCGTGCGCAGGAATTCCGGTGTCGGAGCTGTCATCGTTGTGTCCCGTTGATCAAGTTGGCGGCCGGCCGCGCGGACGATAACGCCTGCTCGCTGACACCCTAGTCCTTGATGTCGGCAGGTACCGGTTCAACGGCACCACGCATCTGGTCATCTCACCTCTTGAGTTTATGCGGTGCCTGACCGCGCTGGTGCCACGCCCCAAGGCTTCACCTGACGGACTCTCCGGATAGCCGCCTGTCGCCAGCGACAGGAACTGGCCGACCGCCGGCAGCCATGAATGTCGGGAATCGGGCCGGTCAACTTGGATGTCAGCTGTCCGGCTGCGAGATCGCCCGCCCGACCGGCGCTGGACGACCCATCAGCTACGTTCACAGAAACGAAATCGCCGGCGCGAAGCCGGCTGTCGGTCGATCGCTACGGGGTGCATGGCTGCGTGCAGACTGAACCCTTGCACGTCGGCGCGCGGCTTGTGGTTGACACCCGTCACCTGGCTTGAATTGCAGGCTGCTTTCCCACCATTACGATCCCGGTGCCGCCCGTATCGCGCGCGTCGGCTCGGAGTGATGCGGCGCGTCAACCATCCAACCGGAGGGGGTCGGACGGGTTAACCCGACAGCGCCGTTAGGGTGAATGCCCTAAGCTTTTTAGAGGCATCTGCTGCGAATACATAGCGGGCCGACAAGCAGAGCCGGCTTGCGCCGTGCTCAAGATCTGTTTCGAATAACGGGAGGAAGCCATGTCGTACAACAAGACGTTACCCATCCTTGGCCTTATGGTCGCGCCCCTGCTGTTCGGCAACAACGTGCTCGCCGCCGACTGGAAAGTCAGTGGCCACGACGATAAGAACTCGCGCTACCAATCAGAAGAGACACGCATTGGCCCCGCGACCGTCGGAAACCTGAACTTGCGCTGGTCGCTGAATACTGAGGGCGACGTCACAGCCAACCCGACCATCGACGGCGACTTCCTTTACTTTCCCGACTCGGCCGGCTTTCTCTACAAGGTGAACAAGGCGACCGGCGCCATCGTCTGGAAGAACCTGATCTCGAACTACACCGGCATCGCACGCGACTTCGCTCGCTCGGCGCCGGCCGTCTCTGGCGATGCACTGATCCTTGGCAACCAGAGCGGCAAGTTCGTGCAGGCATTCGGGCAGCCGGCGCCCCAAGCAGCACGGGTGTTCGCCGTCAACAAGCACACCGGCGCTCCGATGTGGTCGACGCAGGTCGACGCGACGCCGCTGTCCATGGTGACGCATTCGCCCATCTTGGCCGACGGCAGCGTGATCGTGGGCGTGGCCTCCAATGAAGAACTGATTGCGGCCTTTGTTCCACCCGTCTACTGGCAGTGGCAATTTCGAGGCAGCGTGGTCGCGCTCGACCCCGCCAGCGGTGCAATCAAGTGGAAGACCTACACGGTGCCACAGGGCTATTACGGCGGTTCGGTCTGGGGCGGCGGCGGCTCATACGACAAGGCGCACAAGCTTGTCTATCTGGCCACCGGCAACAACTTCATGGTGCCGCAGACGGTGTTGGCCTGCCTCGCATCCGGTGGTGCGCCGGCGTCGTGCATGAGCCAAGACAACCATTTCGATTCGATCATTGCCCTCGATGTGGCCACCGGGGCCATCACTTGGGGCGCGCGCGGCCTCCCGTCCGACGTGTGGAACGTCGCCTGCGGCTTGAACGTGCCGGGTTTCCAGGTGGGCCCCTGGTTCCCGGGCGTCTACGGCAACTGCCCGAACGGCAACCCGGGCACCGCCGGCCCGGACTACGACTTCTCGCAAGGTCCCATGCTGTTCGGCGGCAACGACGGAGACAACCAGGGCGGAGACCTTGTCGGGGCCGGCCAGAAAAGCGGCATGTTTTGGGCCTTCAACGCCAAAACCGGCAAGCCGGCTTGGTCGCGTCAAGTCGCACCCGGTGGTGTGACCGGTGGCCTGCAATGGGGCTCGTCCACAGATGGCCGCAGTATCTTCGTGGCCGCTTCGAATGCCGGCCCGTCGACCAACGGCGGCGGTGTTGGTGCCTTGCCCTGGACGCTCAAGGACGGCACGACCACCACCTCGGGCGGATGGGCAGCTCTCGACGCGAGGAAGGGCGATGTGCTGTGGACCACCAAGGATCCGCAAGGCAGTCGCGCCGAGGCGGCCGTGAGCGGCGCCAACGGTGTCGTGTTCGGCTGCAACCTGGCGGCAGGCGCAGGCACGATGTATGCGCTGGACGCCAAGACAGGAACGCCGCTGTGGTCCTACAACAGCGGCGGCCCGTGCAACGCCGGCCCGTCGATCGCCGACGGCATGGTTTACTGGGGCAGCGGCACCTTCAGCGGCTTCGGCCCAAAGAAGGTGTTTGCCTTCGGCCTTTGACGATTCATTCGTCGTGCGTCCGACCGCCCCTTCCCGACGGGCGGTTTGCATTTCACAACCCGCGTGCCAGCCCCTGTCGCTCGGCATTCGTGCCTGAACCCGACAGTCAGGGGCACCCGCTTGTGGCCGCGACTTCCTGTTCGCGGTCGACGCTTACAGCAGCCATTCGATCCGGCGCGGACTGAACGGCCGGCTTTCAAGACGACGAGATCAACATCCCGACCCTGAAGCGACTCCCGTTGCCCCAAGCTCGGCGCCTTATAGCCGCCGGTCGGACCTGCATCGTCGCGGACGGGGCTTGTGCGGCACTCGCTCGACGCGGAACGGGCAATCTGCGCGCTGTCCCGGGACCACTTGCCTGGGCGGCCACGGCCGGCGCCCGACGCCCGCCGTGGCGCACCCGACTTTCAGGTGTGGCGTCGCACCGCTGCTCAAGCCTTCACTTCGACCACCTGCTCGAAGCCGCCAATGATCATGCGCTTTCCGTCGAATGGCATGGGCAGATTGCCGGGTGTGGACGAGTCCATGCGTGGGTCGTCCATCATCTTCTTCATGGCGGCGTCGCGCGTGGCCTTGTCCGGCCATTCGACCCACGAAAAGGCCACCGTTTCCTCGGCCGTGGCCTGGACCGCGCGGCGAAAATCGGTGACCTTGCCGTCGGGGACGTCGTCCCCCCAGCCCTCGATCACACGGATCGCGCCCAGCTCGATGAATAGCGAGTCGAAATGACGCGCGTGCTCGATGAATTTCTGCTTGTTGGCAGTGGGGACGGCGATCACAAAACCGTCAATGTAAGACATGCCTTGACTCCTGTAGGGTTGACCGGTCGGCGCACCCGCGTGAGGGCGCCTCGGACCTTGTCGACGAACGGAAGGAAGCCGTTTCGACATGTCCTGCCCGGTGCGCAGGCGCGCGTGCTGTGGCGGCGTTGTCTTGCCCGAGCACTACCTTTCTACAACATTCGCTACTGGCCGCGACTTCCATGTCGCGACCAGCGTCAACAGCCGCCATTCAAGTTGGCGGGGGCTGCCCGACCGGTCCTCATGCGCACGAGCGCAACATCGCGACCCAAGCGCGGTCCTCGCGACGCGAAGGTCGGCTGTCGCAAGATTGCCGTCGACGGCGACAGCAGGCACTCCGTCTGCCCGTTATTTCCAGTCAGCGCATCAGCGGCCGTACACCACGGCCTCGTCCCAGAGGAGCGCGGCCATGTCTGCGCTGCGAAACTCCGCGTCGCTCGGCATGAGGAATTCGTCGAGCTGGGGCGGCGGAATCGCGGTTCCCGAGAGCATTGCATGTGCTTGACCGCGGTGATGGGCCTGGTGCATGAGCAAATGGGCCAGCACATGTCCTGCGAGATCGCGTTGGACGCGACCTTCGCCGCGGTCCATTGCGACCGTCGCATCGCAGCCGGCCGTGTCGAGCCGGTCGCAAAACGCAATCAGTCGCTCGTCACTGCTGCGCTGGCGCTCGGCAAGCGCTGCGATGTCGTCGGCTTGCACGAACGAGCCGTAGTAGGCCGCCAGATTCGCGTCGCCGTGTAGCGCGCCGACGTAGTAGAGATCGACGGCCAGAATGTGATTGAGCGTTGCAGCAAGACTCGGGAAGAAGCCAACGCGGGGCGCGTGAAAATCGGCACGCGTCAAATTTGCGACCGCAGCATGCAGGCGCCAGTTCGCGAGTCGATTGGCGTGCGCTTGGATGCGAAGCGACTGGGGCAGATCCATGCCTCCCAGCATAGCTGCCTGCCGAAGCCCCTTGATGCGTTCAACGTGGGCGGTCGCGCCGGCACCAAGGCCTGGACTCCCGGCGACACCGTAATGGTCGAGCCAGCGGCGTCGCGCATGCGGCGGTGCCGGCGCTGGTGACCTGGCTGCTGGCGCAGGCGAAGACGTCTTGAGCACGCGCGCCCCCGCGCTCCGCTTCTACGCGCTTCTACTGCGGATGATTGGCAGTAAAGCGGCCAATCGTGGAGGACTGCTTATGGCCGGCAGTGTGAGTTCCCGTGTTTCGCTGACAGCTGACCTTGGCCGGCCGGGCCCGCGCATCGAAAGTCAGCGTCCTGGCGCGGCCCCGTACTCACACTGCCGGCCATTAGCAGTCGATTCGTGACCTCAAGCCAAAGCGGACACTCGCTACGGTGCTACTTTCACATCGATGTGGCGCCAAGCGGCGCCGCCCGGCCTTGC
>JANOKY010000541.1:0-6923 GCA_031419635.1 Burkholderiales bacterium
AGGGTTTCCTGCTGTTCGGCCTGCCCACCATCACCTTCGCGTTGCAGCACGGCCTGGTGCGCGACACCGAATACGCCACCGCCCTGTCGGCCCTCGCGATGGCCGGCTTCTATGTGCTGCTGGCCACCGGCATGCGCTCGCGCCCGGGCCTGGCGCTGGCCTTCGAAGGCAGCCTGGCCGTCGGCACGGTGTTGCTCACGCTGGTGATCCCGTTCGCGCTCGACGCGCGCAGCACGGCCGGGGCCTGGGCGCTCGAAGGCGCGGGCCTGGTGTGGCTGGGCTTTCGCCAATCGCGCGGCATTGCGCGCGCCTTCGGCTATGCGCTGCTGATGCTGGCCGGTGGCGCGATGCTGTTCGCCCACGACCGCCACGGCCCGCCGCTGGCGTTCTTCAACGCCTACTTCTTCAATGGTTTGATGGCGGCTGCGGCGTCGCTGGCGGCGGCGGTGTTCGCTCAGCGCCACGCCCAGCCGGCCGAGGCTCCCGCCGGCTCGCTGGCGCGGGGCGAAGGCGCGGCCGAGCCGCTGCTGATCGCCTGGGGCACGCTGTGGCTGCTGGCCGCGGTGGCGCTACAGATCGACAACTTCGTCGCCGGCCGGCTGCAGATGGCGGCGTGGCTGGCCTCGCTCAGCGCCATCGCGCTGGTCTATGCGCTGTTGTCGGTGCGACTGGCCTGGCCGCGCATCGGCCTGCCGGTGATGGCCCACGCGCCTTTGCACCTGCTCGGCGCGCTGCTCACCGCCGTGCTGCTGGCCCGGCCGATGCAGGACGGCGGCTGGTGGGCCTGGCCGCTGGCGCTGCTGGCTCACGGCGTCGTGCTGTGGCGGCTGGCGCCGCAGTGGCCCGCCGTGGCGCGCGACGTGGTGCATGCCTTCGGCGTGCTGGTGCTGGCGCTGCTCGGTGCCTTGCAGGGCCGCGCGATCACGGCCGATTGGGGCGACGCGGCGAGTGCCTGGTCCTGGCTCGGCTGGCTGGTCGTGCCCGCGGCCTTGTTGATGTGGCTGCCGCGCCCGGCCAGCGCACGCCATTGGCCGCTGAGCGCCGCGCCTGCCGCCTACCAATGGATCGCTTCGCTGGTGCTGACCACTGGCCTGCTGCTGTGGACGCTGCTGGCCAACATCGCCTCCAACGGTTCGGCCGCACCGCTGCCGCATGTGCCGCTGGCCAACCCGCTCGACCTCGGCATCGGCGTGGCCTTGCTCGCGGCGTGGCTGTGGATGAAGAGCGCGGCGGCGCAGACCGAACTGGCCCGCACCCCCGCCCTGCCCACGGCGGTGCTCGGCGCGGCCGGCTTCGTCTGGCTCAACGCGATGCTGATCCGCGGCTTCCACCACTACGGCGGCGTGCCCTTCCGCGTCGATGCCTGGCTGAATTCGCTGGCGGTGCAAACCGGCATCACGCTGCTGTGGACCGCCACCGCGCTGGTGCTGATGTGGCTGTCGGCCAAACGCGTCATGCGTGCGCCGTGGATGGTCGGCGCGGTGCTGCTCGCGGCGGTGGTGCTCAAGTTGCTGCTGGTCGATCTGTCGGGCTCGGGCACCGTCACGCGCATCGTTTCGTTCATCGGTGTCGGGGTGTTGATGCTGATCATTGGCTACGTTGCCCCGCTGCCGGGCAAAGGGGATCGACATGTTTCGACTTGAACGCAACACGGCGATCGCCCTCTATGGCGCCGTCATGTGCATGGCCATGACGGTGCACGCCGAAGAACCTGCGTACCGCTTCCAGGCGCCGATCAAGATCGAGAATACCGCCGCGTTCGTTCAACTGCCGCTGCCGGCCAGCGCCTATGGCCACAGCCTGGCCACCGGATTGCAAGACCTGCGCATCGTCGATGCGAATGGTGAACGCGTGCCCTTTGCCGTGCTCGCGCCGCGTGCGGCCAAAGCGCAAAGCGTCGAGCAGCAACGCGACGCCGTGCTCTACCCACTGCCCGCCAAGCCCACCGCCGCGGGGGTCTGGGCCTCGCCGGTCGAGGTCACGGTGCAGGGCGAGCGCATCAGCGTCAGGCGCCTGGGTGGCGCCGCGATGACCAGCGGCACAGCCGTTTCCGGTGGCTGGCTGTTCGACCTCGGCGAGCGCAAGAAGGGTGACCCGCCACCGCAATCGCTGCGCGTGCAATGGTCAGGCCCGGCCGAGTTCAGCGCCGCGTACCGCTTCGAGACCAGCGATGAGTTGCGCGCCTGGCGCGCTGGCGGCGGCGGCCAGTTGCTGGCCCTGGCCTCGGCCAACGGCCCGCTGACGCAGCCCAGTGTGATGCTGCCCGCTGACGCCGGCCGCTTCGTGCGCCTGGTCTGGGCCGATGCGGTTGCTGCGCCCACGCTGACCGGCGCGAAAGTCATCGCCGCCACGCAGAGCAGCGTGACGCTCGATGCGCCCACCGAGCTGGTGTTTGCCACCAGCCCCGCGCCGGAGGGCAAGACCTCGCCCGACGAAGCCGCGCAACGCGCGCTGCACTACGACCTCGGTGGCGTCCTGCCGCTGGTGCAGGTCGATCTGCAACTCGCACCCGGCACCCGCGTCGCCCCGGTGCGCTTGCAGGGCCGCAACCACAGCGACGAAGCCTGGCGCGAGCTGGGCGCCGCCGTTTTCTATCGCTTGGAGCGCGGCAGCGAAATCAACACCTCGCCGCCGCTGGCGCTGTTCACCAACACCCGCTACCTGCGCGTGCTGCCTGACGTGCGCGCCGCAGCGCTCGACGCCGGCCTGACCAAGCTGGTGGTGCAGGCGCCGTTGGCCAGCCTGGTTTTCGCCAGCCAGGGCGCTGCGCCCTACGCCTTGTGGGCCGGCGCCGAGAAGGCGCCGTCGTCGGCGTTGCCGGTGACCACGCTGGTGCCCGCCCTCGACGACGAGCGCCCGCGCTTCGGCCGCGCCGCGCTGGGCGAATGGAGCGAGGTCACCGCCGTGGTGCGCGCCGCCGAGCAGCAACAGCAGCGTGCGGCCCTGCGGCCCTGGCTGCTGTGGGCGGTGCTGCTGGCGGGGGTGGCAGGGCTGGCCTTCATGGTCTGGCGGTTGACACGGCCTGCGGCGCGCGAAGCCGGCGCGGGCCCTTAAACTGCGCGCTTTCATACCGCCCGCAAAAAGGATCCGACCATGTTTCTGACCACCCGCCAGTTCCTGCAAACCACCGGCCTCATCGCTGTCGGCCTCTTGCTCGCCGCCTGCGGCAAGAAGGAGCCGCCGCCCGCGCCGAGCGCCGCCGCGCCGGCATCGGCCGCGGCGCCTGCGCCGGCCGCCAAGGTCGTTGTCGTTGGCACCGATGCCGCCTACGCGCCGTTCGCATCGCAGAATGAAAAGGGCGAGATCGTCGGCCTGACGATCGACGTGGTGAACTCCGCGGCGAAGAAGGCCGGCATCGAAGTCAAGTTCGTCACTACGCCGTGGGAAGGCATCTTCAAGGCCCTCGGCCAAGGCGACCGCGACATGATCGCCTCGTCGGTGACGATCACCGACGAGCGCAAGCAGACGATGGACTTCACCGACCCGTACTTCGACGCGGTGCAACTGATCGCCGTCAAGGCCGACAGCAAGATCGCCAAGTTCGACGACCTGAAAAAGTTGAAAGTCGGCGTGCAGACCGGCACCACCGGCGACGAAGCCGTGACCAAGCTGCTGGGCAAGACCAGCACTTCGATCAAGCGCTTCGAGTCGACGCCGCTGGCCCTGAAGGAGCTGGAGGCGGGCGGCGTCGATGCCGTCGTGGCCGACAACGGCGTGGTCATCAATTACGTGGCCAACAACGCCGGCGCCAAGTTCAAGACCGTCAGCGACAAGGCCTTCGCGCCCGAGCAGTACGGCTTCGCGGTGAAGAAGGGCAATGCCGATCTGCTGGGCAAGCTCAACAAGGGCCTGGCCGAGATCAAGGCCGACGGCAGCTATGCCGCGATCTACGCCAAGTACTTCGGCGCAGCGCCGGCTGCCGCCGCAGCGCCCGCGCCAGCGGCCTCCAAGTAAGGGGCCACGGCGATGGATCTTCGCTGGGAGATCCTCGCCGGCTACGGGCCGCTGTTCGTCAGCGGCCTGTGGATGACGATCGAGCTGACCCTGGTGGCGATCGGCTTCGGGCTGGTGCTCGGCGTTGCGGCTGGTCTGACCAGCAGCTCGGCCGATGCGCCGGTGCCGCACTCTCCCGTGCTGGCCTGGGGCCTGAAGATCGCCCGCGGCATCACCGTCGCCTACGTCACCTTCTTCCGCGGCACGCCCCTGTTCGTGCAGATCCTGCTGGTGCACTTTGCGCTGATGCCGGCACTGATCCATCCCGACGGCGGGCTGTTGATGAGCGGCGACGCGGCGCGCACGTTTCGCCAGGAGCACGGCGCTTTCTTCTCCGGCGCATTGGCGTTGACGCTCAACGCCGGTGCCTACATCAGCGAAATTTTCCGCGCCGGCATCCAGAGCATCCACCGCGGCCAGACGCAGGCGGCCTACAGCGTCGGCCTCTCCCATGCCCAGGCGATGCGCTACGTGGTGCTGCCGCAGGCCTTCCGGCGCATGGTGCCGGCGCTGGTCAACGAAGGCGTCACGCTGATCAAGGATTCGTCGCTGGTGTCTGCGATCGGCCTGGCCGAACTGGCGCTGGCGGCGCGCACGGTCGCCGGGGCGTATTCGCGCTACTGGGAGCCGTACCTGCTGATCTCGGCGGTGTACCTGGTGCTGACCCTGGTGTTATCCACCCTGGCCAAGCGGCTCGAGGCACCGGCGCATTTGCGCGGGCGGTAGGCTGCTGCGCCGGCCGGGCACAGTGCGGCTTCCCTGGCGATACCGATGCCGCCTGCAAGCGCATTGCCCGGCGGCCACGGGGCTTGCTGGTCGAACGGACGTTTTCGGCGTAGTGTCGCGCTCACACTGAAGGGGGCGCTGGGCCCCCTCGGAGGCCCCCATGAGCACAGCATCCGCCTTGCCAACCTTCAGGCTCGAGCCGGGAACGGCCCTTGCACAGGCCGGCCCGCCGAATCACGCGCCGGTCAATCTCAACTCGCCGGCACTGCGCGTGATGACCGACTTGACTCAGATGCGGGCGGCGACGACCCACCCCTCGACCACGCTGCGCCAGGCCGAGCAAATCATGATCTACCAGGGCGTGCGCATGCTGTTCGTCGTCACAGAGATGCCGGCCGTCGAGGGCTTGATCACCACCACGGATCTGCACGGCGACAAGCAGATGCGCGCAGTGCACGAACGCGGCGTGCACTATGACGATTTGTGCGTTGCCGATGTGATGACCGCGACGACCCTGCTCGATGCCGTCGATTTCGGCCGCATGACGTCCGCCACCGTCGGTGACGCCATAGGCGCACTCAAGCGACAAGGGCGAAACCACCTGCTGGTCGTCGAGTCCGCCACGCAGCACGCACCACGCCGATTGCGCGGCGTGATCTCGCGATCGCAGATCGAACGCCAACTTGGCATCGCCATCGACATCACGCCCATCGCCAGCAGCTTTTCGGAAATCGAACGGGCGCTGGGCTGAGCCTGGCCATGCAGGGGCGCCAGTCGGGAGCATCCTGGACGCACGGCCTGCTTTGCTTCGCCATCGATTGGCAGTGAGGGATCGGCTAGAACGTGCCCGGATAACCACCGCCGTCGAGCAACCAGTTCTGCCCGGTGATGTAGGCCGCCTGCTGGCTGCACAGGAAGGCGCAGGCGGCGCCGAACTCTTCCGCCGTGCCCAGCCGTCGCGCCGGAATCGAGGCGCGTCGAACGTCGAGTACTTCATCGATGCTCTTGCCGCTTTTGGCCGCGGCAACGGTCATGGTCGCCCTGATGCGGTCGGTGTCGAAGAACCCCGGCAACAGGTTGTTGATGGTCACGTTGCGGCTGGCCAGCTTGCTTTGCCGAGACAAACCCGCGACGAAACCGGTCAGCCCCGAGCGCGCGCCGTTGGACAGGCCCAGCGTGTCGATCGGCGCCTTGACCGCGCCCGACGTGATGTTGACCACGCGGCCGAATCCACGCGCGGCCATCGCATCCACCGTGGCCTTCATCAGCGCGATCGGCGTGAGCATGTTGGCGTCCAGCGCCGCGATCCAGGCCTCGCGCTCCCAGTCGCGGAAGTCGCCCGGCGGCGGGCCACCGGCGTTGTTGATGAGGATGTCGATCTGCGGCGCCGCGGCCAAAGCGGCCGCGCGGCCCTCGGCCGTGGTGATGTCACCGGCCACCGTGCGCACCTCCACCTTGGCGTTGAGCGCACGCAACCCGGCGGCCGTCGCGGCCAGCACGTCGGCGCCGCGCGCGGTGATGACGACGTTGACGCCCTCCCCCACCAGCGCCACCGCGCAGCCCTTGCCCAGGCCCTTGCTCGCGGCGCACACCAGCGCCCATTTGCCCGTGATTCCCAAGTCCATTGCGTCACCTCCATTTGGCCAACAACCATACGCCCAACAGCACCAGCAACGTGCCCGCCACCACCCAGCCGGTGAACGGCTCGCCGAGCAACCACACGCCCAGCAGCACGGTGCTCATCGGGCCGACCATGCCGGCTTGTGCGGCCAGCGTGGCACCGATGCGCTCGATCGCCATCATCACCATCAGCACCGGTGCAAAGGTGCACAGCGTGGCGTTGAGCAGCGACAACCACAGCACCGGCTCGGGCACCAGCGCGGCGGCTGGCGAGCGCAACACGAACAACTGCGCAATGGACAGCACGCAGGCCACGCTGGTGGCCGCTCCGGTCAGGCGCAGCGCGCCCAGGCGCTGCACAAATTGGCCGCTGTAAACCAGGTACACGGCGTAGCTGATCGCGCTGGCGAACACCAATGCCGCACCGAGCGCGGCGTTGGGGCCTTCGAAGCGCAACTCCTGGCCGAAGACCACCGCCACGCCGGCATAACTGAGCGCCATGGCCATGCCCTGCCGCACCGAAACCCGCTGGCCGAAAAGCAGCACCGACAGCAGCAGCACCAGCGTCGGGTTCAAGTACAGGA
>JANOKY010000542.1:0-2577 GCA_031419635.1 Burkholderiales bacterium
ACGAACTTGGTGTTGAAGATATTCAACCCCTTGTTCTCCATCGCGCCCATGTTGAAGTCGCTCACCGCCACGATCATGAAGCGCTCGAGGTCGAGCGGCAGCTTGAAGCGGGCCTCGTCCCAGATCACCGCGGCCACCAGAGAGGCCATCGCATGCTCGGTCTTGCCCAGGTCTTCGCGCTTGACGTAGATCTCGAGCAGGTGCTCCTTGCCGCTGCGGGTGCGGATCGGCTGGCGGCGCACCGACAGCTTGCCGGCCACCAGCGCGAACAGGTAGCTCGGTTTGGGGAACGGGTCGTGCCACTTGGCGTAGTGCCGTCCGTTGTCCAGCTCGCCGTGCTCGATCAGGTTGCCGTTGGCCAACAGCACCGGGAAGCGCGCCTTGTCGGCGCGCAGCGTGACGCTGTAGACGGCCATCACATCAGGCCGGTCGAGGAAGTAGGTGATGCGGCGAAAGCCCTCGGCCTCGCACTGCGTGAACAGACCCGAGCCCGAGGTGTACAGGCCCGAGAGCTGGGTGTTCTTGTCGGGTGCGCAGGTGTTGCGGATCTCGAGCGTGAAGGTGTCGGCGGCCGGCGGGTTGTCGATCACCAGCGAGCCGTCAGCCTCGTGGCGGAACGACACGCTCTGGCCGTCGGCCATCACCCGCAGCAGCGTCAAGCCTTCGCCGTGCAGGCGCAGCGGCTGCGCGGCTTGCGCCGCATTGCGTTCGATCTTCAGCCTGCTGGCGACGAGGGTCTTGGCGCCGTCGAGGTCGAACATCAGCTCGACCTCGCGGATCCAGAACGCCGGTGCGGCGTAGTCCTCGCGGCGGATCAGTGGGGCAGTGCCTTCACGCATGATTGAGTTCTCAGGAAGAAAAGTCGTGAACTTCCAGGCCGCACAACTGCGCAGCGCGGGCCATTTGACGATCACTCGTCGCAATCGCGCTGCAGCCGTAGCCGATTGCGCTGGCGAGGTGGATGGCGTCGAGCGCGGCCAGCGGCGTATCGAGACTGCGAATGAGCCGTGAAGCGGCCTCGAAGGCAGTCGGTTCGACGGGGTGCATGGCCCAGAGCGCGTCGCGCAGATCGCGGTCGAACGCGGCTTCGGCACGCTTGAGGTAGGCGCCGTCGAACTCGCCGGCCCGCAGGCGCTTGCGCAGCGCGGAAGCCAGTTCGGTCACGATCAGGGGCGTCAACAGGAACTCGTCGCCCGTGCTCGCGACGAACTGGTCGAAGCGCTCCGAGGTCGGCTCGTGGATGTAGCGCTTGGCCAGCGCGCTGGTATCGATGTAGATCGCCATCGTTCAGCGCCGATCGCGATCCTCGCGCAGCAGCACTTCGACCGGCACCTCGACCATCGGCATGCGCGCGCGCAGGGCTGCTAGCGACGGTACATGCCGCTTCCTGGGCGCAGGCAGGATGCGCGCCACCGGTTCGCCGTTGGAGACCAGCAGCAACTCGTGCTCCTTGGCCAGGATTTCGCGCAAACGCGGAATGTCGTTGCGCAACTCGCGAACATTGATGGTTTTCATAGGCCGGGCTCCGGACGTGACACCATTATAAACATCGTGTCACGCCGGGCTGCTTGCAAGGCCGGCCCACCAGGCGCATGCGGCCAGGCCATCGTAGTCGTCGATGGCGGCCAGCACATGCGGGCCGGCCAGGTCATGCGCGCTGTGGCTCGAACACACCGCCACGGCACGCATGCCGGCGCGACGCGCGGCTTCGATGCCCAGCGGCGCGTCTTCGAACACGATGCAATCTTCGGGCGCGACGCGCAGGCGCCGCGCCACTTCGAGGAATATCGCCGGTTCGGGTTTGCCGGGCAGGCCCTCGTCACCGCCGACGATGGCCTGCGGTGGTGGCGCCATCGCCAGGTGCTGCATCGCGAAGGCGATGTTGTGGTGATCGCCCGCGGTGCCGACGCCGATGGCCAGACCCTGCTGGCGCGCCGCTGCGGAAAAAGCGCGAAAGCCTGCAACTTCGCGGAACACCGGCGCGAACAGCTCGCGGTAGATGCCTTCCTTCTCGGCCACCAGGGCCCACGACTCGGCCGGGCTGAACTCGCGCCCGAACAACTCGTTCATGCACTCGGCGCCGGTGCGGCCGGTGGTGCGGCGCATCAGCTCGTTAACCTCGATCTCGATCGCATGGCGCCGCGCGAACTCGATCCACGACAGCCGGTGGTGGCCCATCGAATCGATCATCGTGCCGTCCATGTCGAAGATCAGTGCCCGGAATGGACCCACCCCCGAAGCGGCTGCGCCGCTCCCCCTCGAGGGGGCAACGCTGGCGGCCGGGCAAAGCCCGATCCGCGGCGTTTGCTTGGGAATGCTCATTCAGACGCCCTGTTTCAGGCTGGCCTGGATGAAGGCATCGAGGTCGCCGTCGAGCACCTTCTGCGTGTTGCTGATCTCGACATTGGTGCGCAGGTCCTTGATGCGGCTGTTGTAGAGCACGTAGCTGCGGATCTGGTGGCCCCAGCCGACGTCGGTCTTGCTGTCTTCCAGCTTCTGCTGCGCGGCTTTCTGGATGCGCATCTCATGCTCGTACAGCCGCGAGCGCAGCATCTGCCAGGCTTCGTCGCGGTTGCG
>JANOKY010000543.1:0-2319 GCA_031419635.1 Burkholderiales bacterium
TCCCAACTCACCAGCCGCTTGCCGCGGTAGATCAGGCCTTCGTCGAACAGGCGCACGAAGGTCTCGTTGACGACGGCCGATTGCGCCGCGTCCATCGTGAAGTACTCGCGCGACCAGTCCACCGTATCGCCGATGCGCCGCATCTGGCCGGTGATGGTGTTGCCGCTTTCCTGCTTCCACTCCCACACCCGGGCGACGAAATTCTTGCGCCCGATGTCGTGCCGGCTCTTGCCTTCGTCCTGCAATTGCCGCTCGACGACGATCTGGGTGGCGATGCCAGCGTGGTCCGTCCCCGGCAGCCACAGCGTGTTGAAGCCGCGCATGCGGTGGTAGCGCGTCAGCGCGTCCATGACCGTGTGGTTGAAGCCGTGGCCCATGTGCAGCGTGCCGGTGACGTTGGGGGGCGGCAACTGGATGCTGAACGAGGGCTTGGCGGCGTCGAGCGTTGGGGCAAACAACCCGGGCTCGGACCACTGCGCGGCCCACTTGGCCTCGATGGCGGCGGGCTCGAAAGACTTGGCAAGTTCGGTCATGGCGGCGATAGCAGGCAATACACGCCGACACAAACGATGTCAACGCGCGCAGGGTCTCAGGGGTTAGCCGATTCTAGGTCGTGCTACCTTGCCCCACCGTCGCGCCGAGTCGCAGCCAGGAGACCCCATGCCGAAGACACCCCGCCGAACACTGCGTGCCTGGGCCTGCGCATTGCCCGTGTTGCTGGCGGCTTGCGGCGGGGGCGGTGACTACGGCGGTGGCAATCCGCCGCCCCTCAGTTGCAGCGTGATTGGTGGTGGCGGCAGTTCATCACCACAACCGCCGGTCGATGGCAGCGTCGCAGGGTTGAAGGACTGGCTGCGCGCCTACATGAACGACTCGTACTTCTGGTATGCGCTGGCGCCGAACCCGTCGCCGGCTGGATATGCCACGGTGGCGTCGTACTTCGATGCGCTGATCTACCGCGGCGGTGGGCAGATCCCCGGCGCTCCGGCGGGCACCTTGTGGCCATCAGACCGCTACAGCAACTTCCAGACGACGGAGAGCTTCAACCGCTTCTTCGGTGCCGGGCAGACGCTGGGCTATGGCGTCGCGGTGGCCGGCCTCGAGGTGACCTTGCCGACGCCGCAACCGACCCAGCCGCTCTACGTGCGCTACATCGAACCCACGTCACCGGCGGCCCTGGCCGCAAACGGCCCCGTGCGCGGCGACCGTGTGATGTCGATCAACGGCCGAGCCGCTGCCGACATCATCGCTGACCCTTCCGAAGATCGCTTCAGTGTGTTGACACCCAACGCCACTGGCGACCAGCTGACACTGGTCTTGCGCAACGCGGCCGGCGTCGAGCGCACTGTCGCGCTGCGCGCCGCCATCTATAGCCTGACTCCGGTGCAGAACGCGCAGGTCCTGCAGAGCTTCGGCGGTCGCGCGATGGGCTACGTGATGGTCAAGGACATGATCGACCAGGCCACCGCGCCGCTCGACTCCGCGTTCTCAAATTTCCGGGCCCAGGGCGTGCAAGACGTCGTGGTCGACCTGCGCTACAACGGCGGCGGGCTGGTTTCGTTGGGCTGCACACTTGCCTCGTACACCGCGGGCTCGCGTGCCAACGGCCAGACCTTTGCCGGTTTGCGCTACAACGACCGCAAGCAGTCCAGCAATCAGGACTTCTTGTTCTCCACCAACCAGGCGCAGTGGAACGGTGTCGCGCGTGTCTTTGTGCTCGCCGGCCAGCGCACTTGCTCGGCCAGTGAACAGGTCATCAATGGATTGCGCGGCGTCGGTGTGAACGTGATCGCGATCGGCGACACCACCTGCGGCAAGCCGGTAGGTTTTCTGCCGCAGGGGGATTCGTTCGGCACGACCTACAGCGTGGTCAACTTCGAAAGCGTCAATGCCCGCAACGAAGGCCGCTACTTCGACGGCTTCCAGCCGACCTGCGCGGTTGCCGAAGACTTCAGCCGCCCCATCGGCTCGACCACCGACACGCTTCTCGTGGCTGCTGCCCACTACGTCGACAACGGCGCCTGCCCGGCCGGCACCAGCATTCGCGAGCAACCGCAGTCGCGCCTGAGCACGCCGCGTGCACGCTACAACGGCGCCGACGGCGGCGAGCGCACGGGAATGTCGGGGCGCTGAACCCGCCCAGCGCGCACCCGCCCGCGCTCAGGGGCCCGGCGGGGGCGTGAAGACGAAGTCGCTGTAGTCGACCGTGCCGATGGTGTTGAGCAGCGTGGCAAACAGCACCCGCGCCCCGGCGCCATTGCCATCGGCGTCGTAGTACAGGTTGCCGGTGGCGGTGTCGTACAGGATGTAGTCATCGGT
>JANOKY010000544.1:0-7347 GCA_031419635.1 Burkholderiales bacterium
CCCTTTTCGGTCATTGACATTGCGCTTTGTTGGCAGCAGCGCGGCAACGAGCCACCCGGGCAGGGCCCATCGCGCAGGTGAGGCGGTCTTCGCTGCGCTGCGACTGCCCTGTGCTGCTCGGGCCCGGGGCCCCGTTGCGTAACTCCCTCCGTTCGCTGCGCTCACTGTGGTCGAACACACGCAACGAGTCAGAGCACGAAGCGCGCTGCGCGCGCGGGCCCCGAACCCTGCGCTGCTCGGCGCCTCACATGCGCGCCGGGCCCTGCCCGGGTGCCTCGTTGCAGAACCAGCGGTAGCGTGCGCGGCCTCGCACACCGACCCTGTTGCCGGCACGGTGCCGGGTGGGGTGCGGGCACAGCGCCGTGTGCGCAGCCGAGAAGCGCAGGCTTCCGGGCCGCGCGCGACAGCCCGCTTCGTGCTCTGACTTGTGGCCGCCTGTTTGAACGTAGCGAGCGCAACGAGCGAAGTGAGTTCGGCCACAGGCCAGGAAGCCGAGCATCGCAGGGCACCCTCGCGCAGCGAGGGCAAGCAGTCGGCGCTGTGCCCGCACCCCGCCCGGCGACTTGTGCGCGCCGCTGCCAGCATGAGAAAGCGGACGACTGCGAACGGCCGCAAAGGGCCGAAAGCAGCCACCAAATTCGGCGGTGCTTTCATCCGAGTGTCACTGGTGCGCCATGCCGCTGCACCAAGGTCCAGCCGATCAGCGCGGTGACCCCGGCCCAGAACGCGATGCCGATGGCCATCGGCCGCAGCGTGCCGTCCATGGTCTGGCCCAGGGCCAGACCGATCGCGAACGCGGTCAGCGCCAGCAGGCAACCGGCCAACGCCGCGGCCACGCCGGCCATCTGCGGAAACGGGCCGACTGCACCGGCCTGGCCGCAGGGTTGGTGGATGCCGTGGCCGAAGGTGTAGAGCCACTGCGAGCCGAGCACCAGCGGCAGTGTGGCAAGCGCAGGCAGCAGTGCGCACGACAACATGCCAATGCCGCCGGCCAGTGTGAACAGCGCGCCGCGGCGCACGGCGCCGAGCAGGCCCAGGCGCAGCAGCCAGCGGCGGCAAAAGAAAGTGCCGACCAGGTACGACAGCGAGCCCGAGGCCATCGCCAAGCCGTATTGGCCGGGTGTCAAGCCGAGCATGTCGATGTAGACGAACGACGAGGCCGCGAGCAGCGTGAACAGGCCGCCGTAGGTGGCCGTGACCAGCAAGGCCCAGGCGCGAAAGCGCGGGTGCGCGAGCACGCGCGCGGCGTTGCGAGCCAGTGTCGGGCCATGCAACGCGCGCGGGTTGCGCACGGCCAGCGTTTCCGGCAGCGCCAGCCATACATAAAGCAACACGATCAGCGCAAAGCAGGCCACTGCCGCCAGCGTGCTGCGCCAGCCCAGCGCGGTGGCCAACACGCCGCCGAGCAGCGGTGCGGCGATCGCCAGCAGCCCCAGACCCGACAGGCCCAGCGACATGATCCGCGTGCCCTGGTGCGGCTCGTACAGGTCGCGCACCATCGCGCGGGCGCAGACCACGGCGGCGGCCATCGTTGCGCCTTGCGCGGCGCGCCAGAAGATCAGCCAGCTGATCTGCGAGGCCGATGCAGCGCCGACGCTGGCCAACACCAGCAGCAACAGGTTGCCCAGCAGCACCGGCCGGCGGCCGTAGCGGTCGGCCAGCGGGCCCCAGACCAGTTGCGACAGGCCGAAGGCCAGAATCAGTGCCGACATCGTCAACTGCGTGGCGCTCATCGGCGCGGCGAGTTCACGCGACAGCAGCGGCAGCGCCGGCAAGTAGAGGTCGGTCAGCACCGGCTGTAGACCGAGCAGCAAAGCCAGCGCGATGGCGGCGGTTTGCGGGGCCAGCACGACAGCCGGCGCCGCCGTGTTGCCCCGCTCACGGTGGGCTGTCGATCCAGTCATGCGCTGAGCGTACCAGCCGGTCATGTCCTACAAATTTTCACAAACGAGCAGGTTACGATGCCCGCTCTTCCACTGAGGAGTTCATCGATGACAACCCGTTCCCGACGCACCCTGGCCACCCTGGTGGCTGTGAGTTTGAGCTTTGCCAGCCTGGCCCAAGCCGCGGCTGTGGCACCCGCGATCAGCGCCCCCGCGATGATCGGCACTGAACAAGCTGCCGCCGCGCAGCCCGGCCGTGCGCTGCTCGAGCAGACCCTGTCCCGCGCCGATGTCGTGGCTGCATTGCAGACCCGCGGCGTCAACGTCGATGCCGCCCGCGATCGCGTCGCCGCGCTCACCGATGCCGAAGCCGCGCAGGTCGCTGCACAGATCGACCAGGCTCCCGCCGGTGGCGACGCACTTGGTGTGATCGTGACCATCTTCGTCATCCTGTTGATCACCGACATCCTCGGCTTCACCAAGGTCTTCCCGTTCACGCGGACGATTCGCTAAGCGACTCGCCCAGTAGCCCGGGCTGCATCGCAGCAGCCCGGCGCCAACCGACGTTGACGATGAACCTGCCACGCCGGACCTGGCTGCTTGGCGTTGGCGTGGCGAGCCTGAGTGGCTGTGCCGTGTTCGCCGAGCCGCCGCAGAGCGCGGCCCTGGCTGTCGCGCCGCCGGCAAGCCTGCCACCGAGTGCCGAGTTGCGCGAGGTGCCGTTTTTCCCGCAGACGCCCTACCACTGTGGCCCTGCTGCTTTGGCCACGGCGCTGGTGCATGGCGGCCTGAGCACGACACCTGAGGCGCTGGCCGACGCGGTGTTCCTGCCCGCGCGCGACGGCGCCTTGCAGACCGAAATGCTCGCCGCGGCGCGGCGCTTTGGCGCCGTCGCCGTGCCCTTGCCACCGACCCTGGTCGCTTTGCTGACCGAAGTGGCGGCGGGGCAAGCCGTGATCGTGCTGCAAAACCTCGGCCTGGCTTTCGCGCCGCGCTGGCATTACGCCGTCGTCGTCGGCTACGACCTGGCCGCGCGCTACGTCGTGATGCGCAGCGGCACCACCGAGCGCGAGCTGATGGGCTTCGTGCTGTTCGAGCGCACCTGGGCGCGCGGTGGCCATTGGGCCTTCACCGCCTTGCCGCCGGGACGCCTGCCGGTGACGGCGGGTGAAGCCGACGCGCTACAGGCTGCGATCGGCTTCGAGCGCGTGGCGCCACCGACGCAAGCGCTGCGGGCCTACGACAGCGTGGCCGCGCGCTGGCCGGCCAATGAATTCGCCGGCCTCGGCCAGGGCAACACACGCTTTGCCAGCGGCGATCTCGACGGCGCAGCGCAGGCCTTCGAGCGCGTGGCGTCGCAACATGGCAGCGCTGCGGCCTGGCACAACCTGGGCGCCGTGCGCCTGCGCCAAGGCCAGCGCGAGGCAGCGCACGCCGCGGCCTTGCGCGCGGTGGCTCGCGCGCAAGCGATGGAGCCGCAGTGGCTGCCGGCCAGCCAGGCATTGCTGGCACAAACGCAAGCTAGATGAACGACTCGTCGCTGCGCAGATAACGCCACTGCCCCGCGGGCAGCTTGCCGAGCACGACGCTGCCGATGCGCACGCGCTTCAGGCCCAGCACTTCGAGGCCGACCAGCTCGCACATGCGGCGGATCTGCCGCTTGCGGCCCTCGCGCAGGACGAAGCGCAACTGGTCTTCGTTGGCCCAACTGACCTTGGCCGGTTTGAGCGGCTTGTCGTCCAGCGTCAGACCATGCTCCAGGCGGGCAATGTCTTCAGGCGGCACCGGGCCAGGCAGGGTGCGGCGCACGCGAACCAGGTACTCCTTCTCGACGCGCGAGTCTTCGCCGATCAGGGCCTTGGCCACACGTCCGTCCTGCGTCAACACCAGCAGGCCGACGGAGTCGATGTCCAGCCGCCCGGCCGGTGCCAGGTGGCGCAGGTGGCCGGCGTGGAAGGCGATGCCGCGGTCTTCGGGCCAGCGGCTTTCGGGCTTGACCAGCACCACTGCGGGTTCGTAGCCGTCTTCGGCCTGGCCGCTGACATAGCCGACCGGTTTGTTGAGCAGGATCGTCACCCGCTGGGCCTGTTCGGTGCGCGCGCGCGAATCGATGTCGATGCGCGCTTCGGGGCCGATGCGCTGGCCGAGCACCGCCAGCTTGCCGTCGACGCGGACCCAGCCGGCGGCTATCCAGACATCGGCTTCGCGGCGCGAAGCCATGCCGCGCGCGGTCATGTACTTCGACAGCCGGTCGCCTTCGCGCACCGGTGCGCCCGCGGGACGCGGTGGTTCGCGGCGCGGTGCGGCCGAGCTGCTGCGCCGAGAGTCGCGCCGCGGCGGTGCATCGCCGTGCGGCGGGCCGTCGCGCCGAGGGGGCGGGTCACGCTGAGGCGGTGCATCGCGCCGCCGCGGTGCATCACGACGCGATGGTGCATCGCCGCGCGGCGCACGCTGCGGCGGCGGCCGATCGGTCCGTGGTGCACCGTCGCTGCGTGCCGGGGCGCGCTCACGCGGCGGCGCCTTGCGCGGTGCCGCGTCGCGCGGCGGTTCGCGTCGCGGTGGGGCCTCACCGCGTGCGGTCGGGTCAGGCGCGGCGCGGCGCTGAGGCTCGGCCCGCACCGCGCGCTCGGCCTGCGCTTGCGCCAGGGTGCGCTGCTTGCGCGGCGCGGCCACGCCACGCAATGGGCCGCGCGGTTCGCTGCGCGGGCGCGCCGCGGGTGGCTTGTCTTTTTTCAGTTTGAGGGTGGCCATGGTCAGTTGATTGCGCGCACGCCGAACAATTCGGCAACGGCGTCGCGGTAGGCCGCGTGGCCCACCGCATTGGTGTTGTGGTGGGTGCCACCGTCAACCAGCAGGAAGCGCTTGGGTGCGCGTGCCAGGTCATACAGCGCGCGGCCGAGGGTGGGCTGGATCAATTGGTCTTCGCTGCCATGCACCACCAGCAGCGGGGCCGTGACGCGCTCGATCTGCGCGCCGGCGTCAAAGCGCTGCGTAATCAGTGGCGCGACAGGCAGCCAACCCCATTTCATCGTCTTCACGACCTCGGGGATCGAGGTAAAGCTGCCTTCGACGATGACGCCGGCGGCGTCGTCGACATCGCCCGCGACGCGCACCGCGATCGCGCTGCCCAGCGAATGGCCGAACAGGTAGCGCTTGGCCTGCGGGTGCTGAGCCGCCAGCCATTGCCAGGCGGCCAGCGCGTCTTCGTGCGCACTGGCTTCTGAGGGCAGGGCGGGGCTGCTCTGGCCGAAGCCGCGGTAGTCAATGCCGAGCACGGCAAAGCCCAGCTCGTGCATCCGGCGCATGCGCTGGGCGCTCGAGCGCACATCCCAGCGCGCGCCATGCAGGTACAGCAGCACAGGCGCGTCGGCGCGCGGCTGCGCCAGCCACAAGCCGTGCAGCTTGACAGGGCTGGCCTCGGCATCGCGCGGCGTATAGGCGATCCAGACGTCGTTCATGCCCTCGGCCGCGGCCACGGCGCCGGACCAGGTGCGGTCGCTGGGCTGGAAGATCCACTCGCGCTGTTTTTCGTCGAGGGTGGCGCAGCCGGCCAGTGCGAGCAGCAGTATCAGCGTGGTGGCCAGCGCCAGGCGCAGCGGGTGTCGAGCGGCGAGGAAGAGGTTCATTGGGGTGGATGCTGGCACAAGCCGTGGGTCAGAGCTTGTGAGTCGACAACAGCAAACTGGTTTCGGTGCTGGCAATGCCGTCGATCAGGCGAATGCGGCCGAGCACGCGATCAAATGCTTCGAGATTCTCGGCGCGCAACTCGGCCACGATGTCCCAGCGGCCATTGGTCGAATGCAGGGCCTCGACGGCCGGATCGCCGCGCAGCGTGCGCATCACCGATTCGCCGCGGTTGCCTTCGACCGCGATGGTGGTCAGCGCACGGATGCGGTGCTGCTCGGCCTGTGGCTTCAAGCGCACGGTGTAGCCGGCAATGGTGCCCGCGGCTTCGAGCTTGGCCAGCCGGTTCTGCACTGTGCCGCGGGCCACCTTGAGCTGCTTGGCCAGGGTGGCGACCGGCGCGCGGGCGTTGCTGCGGAGCAGGGCGATGAGTTGCTGGTCGGTGTCGTCCATGATCGAAATGGCATTGAAGGCTGGCATTATGGCCAAGGAAGCTGACGATCTGATCAGGATGTTGGCTTTTCTTTGGCTCTGAGGCTCCAGACAATCACCGGAACGGTTTTTTTGGAGACTTCCCGTGGTCGATTACATCGGCGTTGCCGACATCCAGCGCCTGGTCCATGCCCAAGGCGTGGCCCGCTTCATCGAACGCCTGGCCGGTGTGATCGAAGCCGACTATGCACGCTGGGCCGAGTTCGAAAAGTCGGCCCGCGTGGCCAGCCATTCCGACGGCGGTGTGATCGAGTTGATGCCCACCAGCGATGGCCGCCACTACGCGTTCAAATACGTCAACGGCCACCCGAAGAACACGGCGGCCGGGCTGCTGACGGTGACCGCCTTCGGCGTGCTCGCCGATGTTGCCACCGGCTACCCGCTGCTGCTGTCGGAGCTGACCGTGACCACGGCGCTGCGCACCGCCGCAATGTCGGCACTGGCCGCGAAGCATCTGGCGCGGCCCGACAGCCGCACGATGGCGTTGATCGGCAACGGCGCGCAGAGCGAGTTCCAGGCGATCGCGTTTCACAAGATGCTCGGCATCCGCGAGTTGCGCCTGTTCGATGTCGACGGTGCCGCCACCGCCAAGCTCGAACGCAACCTTCGCGCGCTGCCCGAGCTGACTGACCTGGCCATCGTGCGCTGCACCAGCACGGCACATGCGGTTCACGGCGCCGACATCGTGACGACGGTGACGGCCGACAAGCGCAATGCGGTGATCCTCGAGCCGGCGATGATCGAAGCCGGCATGCACCTCAATGCCGTCGGCGGCGATTGCCCGGGCAAGACGGAGCTGCACGCCGAGATCCTGCTGCGCGCCGATGCGCGCGTGATCGTCGAGTACGAGCCGCAGTCGCGCATCGAAGGCGAGATCCAGCAGCTCGCGGCCGATTTCCCGGTGACCGAATTCGCCGATGTGGTGCGCGGCAACAAGCCGGGCCGCGTCAGCGCGAAAGACGTGACGATCTTCGACTCAGTCGGCTTCGCCCTCGAAGATTTTTCGGCGCTGCGCTTCCTGCACGGGCTGCTGGCCGAGCAGCGCGGCGCGCGCACGCAGATCGACCTGGTGCCGCAACTGGCCGACCCGAAGAATCTGTTCGGCGGCACGCTGGGTGCCTCGCGCGCCGGTCTGCGGCGCGCGGCTTAACGACCGCGCAGGAACAACGCGTCGAGTTCCTTCATCGTCACCTGCCGCCAGGTCGGGCGGCCGTGGTTGCACTGGTCGCTGCGCTCGGTGGCTTCCATGTCGCGCAGCAGGGCATTCATCTCGCTCACCGTGAGTTGCCGGTTCGCGCGCACCGCGGCGTGGCAGGCCATCGTCGAGAGCAACTCGTCGCGCGCACGC
>JANOKY010000545.1:0-7049 GCA_031419635.1 Burkholderiales bacterium
GCTAGGCTGGCGTGTGCATGGCGGTGTAGCGCGCCACCAGCGACAGCAGGTCTTCTTCGGCGTAGGGCTTGCCGAGGTAATGATCGACACCGAGTTCGGCGGCGTGGTCGCGGTGCTTTTGCGCGATGCGCGAGGTGATCATGATCACCGGCAGGTCGCGCAGCCTGGCATCGGAGCGCAGGTTGCGCACCAGGTCGAAGCCGTCCATGCGCGGCATCTCGATGTCCGACAGCACGATCGCCGGCTTCTCTTCGGCCAGCTTCTCGATCGCGTCCAGGCCGTCCTTGGCCAGCGTCACGCGATAGCCTTCGCGCAGCAGCAGGCGCTGGGTGACGCGGCGCACCGTCAGCGAGTCGTCGACCACCAGCACCAGCGGGGCCAGCCGTTGTGCCGCGGCCTGGTCCTGCCCCGGCTGCTGCGGCTGCGCCGCGCTGGCCTGCATCGCCGCGCGGGCCTGTTCGCCATACAGCGTGGCCAGCGCCACCGGGTTGTAGATCAACGCCGGCGCGCCCGAGGCCAGCAGCGTGATGCCGGCCAGGCCGGGCACGCGCGCCAGTTGCGAACCCAGGTTTTTGACCACCACTTCCTGGTTGCCGAGCACTTCATCGACATGCAGCGCGATGCGCTGCTGCGCGCTCTTGACCACCACCACATGCGCCGAGCGCGCCGCGACCTCGTTGCTGCGGCCGTCAGCCTGCAGCAGCGCACCGAGCCAGAAGAACGGCAGCGCCTTGTCGGCGAACAGGTAGCTGCCGCTGGCATAGGCCTGGGCCAGTTCGCTGGCATTGGCGCGGCGCACGATCTCGATCAGCGTGGCCGGCACCGCCACCGTGACCGCACCGGCGCGCAGCATCACCACCTGCGTCACCGCCGTGGTCAGCGGCAACAGCAGCCGGAAGCTGGTGCCTTGCCCGGGCGCACTGGCGGTTTCGATGCGGCCGCCCAGCGCATTGACTTCCGAGCGCACCACATCCATGCCGATGCCGCGGCCGGCCAGTTCGGTCACCACGTCGGCGGTCGAAAAGCCGGGGGTGAAAATCAACTGCGCCAGCATGCCATCGTCGGCCGCGGCGTCGGCGCCGATCAGGCCCAGCGCGACACCGCGCTCGCGGATGCGCGCCAGGTCCAGGCCGCCGCCGTCGTCGCGGAATTCGACCGAGACTTCGTTGCCTTCATGGGCCACCGACACGGTGATCTGGCCGGCCGGATCCTTGCCCGCCGCCTGCCGCGTGGCCGGCGACTCGATGCCATGGGTGACGCAGTTGCGCAGCAGGTGCTCGAAGGCGCCGCCGATGCGCTCCAACACGCCGCGGTCGACTTCGATCGAGCCGCCCACCAGGTCCAGCCGCACCTGCTTGTGCAATTCCTTGGCCGCCTGGCGCACGACGCGGTACAGGCGATCGGACAAGCTCTCGAACTCGACCATGCGCGTGCGCAGCAGGTCGTCCTGCAGGTCGCGCGTCAGGCGCGCCTGCGCCGCCAAATCGTCTTCGGCCGATTGCAGCGTGCGCTGCAGGCTGCGCTGCACGGTGGCCACGTCGTTGACCGACTCGGCCATCATCCGCGTCAATTCCTGGAAGCGCGTGAAGCGGTCCATCTCCAGCGGGTCGAAGGCATGGCCCTCGGCCTTGGCGGCTTCCAGCCGCGAGCCGATTTGCGTCTCGCCCTGCAGCTCGATCTCGCGCAACTGGTGGCGCAGGCGCTCCAGGTTCTCGGTCAGGTCGGCCAGCGAGACCTTCATCTGCGCCACATCGGCGTCGATGCGCGAGCGCGCGATCGAAACCTCGCCGGCATGGTTGACCAGCCGATCGAGCAGCGGCGCGCGCACCCGCACCGTGCCGCTGCCGGCGCCCTGCACGCTCTGGCGCTCGGGCGCGAATTCGTCGAGCACCGTCGCCGACGGGATGCTGGCGGCAAAGCGCTGCCAGTCGATCGGCGCCAGCGCGCCGCCGGGCTGGGCGGCAGGTGGCGCGGCCCGTGTTGCGGCGGGGGGCGCAACCGGCGCGATAGCGGCGATCGGCTCGACGATCGGCTCTGCAGGCGTTTCGGCAAACGGCTGTGCGATCGGCACCGGGGCCGGTGCCACATCCATGCGCGCCTCGAGCACCGGAGCCGGCACTGCAGCACCGCGCAAACGCTCGAAGGTCGTGCCGATGGCATCGACGTTGGCGAACAAGGCCTCGACATCGGCGCTGCTGGCGAGTTCGCTGGCGGCCAGGCGCTCGATCGCCGTTTCCAGCCGGTGCGCGCGCTCGCCCAGGCGCATCGCGCCGGCCAGCCGCGCGCCGCCCTTGAGGGTGTGCAGCGTGCGCATGCAGCCCGCGGGGCCGGCGGCGTCGCCCGGGCGCGCAGCCCAGTCGCGCATGCGCGAAGCCAGTTGCGGCAACAGCTCGGCGGCTTCTTCTTCAAAGATCGGGAACAGCTCGGCGTCGATCGCATCGACGGCGTCGATCTCGTCGTCGTCGGCGACGCCTTCGACCCGCGGCGCGGCGATGCGCCGGGCCTCGGCCAGCGGCGCCAGCTCGCTCAAGGCGTGGTATCGGGTCTGGCCGAGCGGCAGCGGCGCGCTGGCGCTGTCCTGCGTTTCGAGCGGCATCGCCAGCGACGGCGGCGGCTCGGGGGGCTCGACGACGGCTATCGGCAGCGGCGGCGGCACGGCGGCCACTTGGGGCGGCAGCACGGTGGCGGGCAGGTCGGCCGGCGGTGCAGCGTCGTCGAACGCCAGTTCATGCGCGTCGGCGGTGCTGTCCTGGGCCTCGGGCTGTTGCGACTGCTCGTGCAACCGCTCGGCACTGTGGCGCTCGTGGTCGATCAGGCGCGCCACCAGCTCGGCGGGCGGCGCCTTGAGGAAGCCGGCGGCGAACTGATGCAGCAAACGGCGGATCTCGTCGGCACTGTCGTTGAACAGCGCGGCCTCGTTGGCGTCGCCATGGCGCAGCGCCTGCGAACGCGCCAGTGCATGCTCGAGCAGGCGCGCCAGGTGCGACAGGTCGGTGAAGCCGACCGTGGCCGAATTGCCAGCCAGCGAATGCGCCAGCGCCACCGCGTGGTCATCGACCGGGCGATGCAGCTCATGAGCCCATTCAGCCAGCTCGGTGCACAGGCGGCGCGACTGCTCGTCGGCCTCGTTGAGGAAGATGTTGAACAGCGGGATGCCCACGCGCAGCGGGCCGATCAGCTTGTACGGCTCGGGCTCGGGTTCGGGCTCGGGTGCCGGCGGCGCCGGCTCGGCGGCCGGCTCGCTCGGCAGCAGCGTGACCGGGCCACGCGGCGCCATCGGCACGGGCGGCGGCGGCTCGGCGATGTCGAGCGACATCATCGACGACACCGCGTCGGGGCTCGGCGCATCGGCGTCGAACTCGGGCGCGGCCAGGGCCTGCATGGCCCCGGGGCCGGCCACCGGCAGCCCGGCCGCTTCGCCGAGGTCGAGCTCGAAGGCCACTTCTTCGTCGGCCGCGAGCAGTTGGTCGATCGACTGGATCGCCGAGGCGGCCGGGCGCAATTCCAGATCCTGGGCGCTCGGCAGATCGGGCAGCAGGTCGAACAGCGGCATCGGCGACGAGACCTGGGGCATGGTCAGCGCGCTGGCGGCGGCCTGCACGGCGGCCGGTTCGGCCACAGTCATCTCGCGCTCGTGCAGCAGCATCGGCGCGCCCGGCAAGGCCAGCGTGCCATGCTGGCCATGCAGGCTGAATTCGTCGACGGCACCCTGGATATCCAGCGCGCGGTGACCCCCGTCGCGGCGCTCGCCAATGGCCTCGACCCAATCGCCCAGGTAGGCCAGCACATCGGTGGTCAGTGCCAGCAATTCGCCGTCGGCCGGCTGGCTGTCGGCCAGGCGGCGGTTGTAGAGTTGCTCGCACGACCAGGCGGCTTCGCCGAAGGCCGCCAGGCCGACCATGCGCGAGCTGCCCTTCAAGGTGTGGAAGGCGCGGCGCACGGTGGTCATCTCGCCGAGGTCTTCGGGTGCCGAGACCAGCGCGGCCAGCGCCTGCTCGGCATTGCCGATCACTTCGCGCGCTTCCTCGAGGAAGATCTCGCGCATCTCGTCGTCGTCTTCGAGCCCCGTCTTGCCAGCCGGGGTCGGCGTGGCCGGCAGCACCGGCAGCGGCCGTGACGGCGGCAGCACGTCCAGGCCCGCGGCCTCCGACGAGCTGTGGACGAAGTCGGCCATCGCCTGGGCCAACTCGTCGCGCACCAATTGGCGCTCGTCGTCGTTGCGGGCTTCGGCAAAGGCGGTCTTCACCGCTTGCATGGTCTCGGCCAGCACCGGCTGGTCGGCGACCATCGCTTCCTGCGACAGCCGCTCGAGCTCGCGCGAAACGTCGGCCAGCGACACCTCGGGGTGGGCGGCGGACATCGCCAGCGATTGCGCCTGTTCGATCAGGCGCGGCTCCACCGGCAGCGGCGCCTGCGCGGCCGGCGTGTCGAGAGCGCCGAACTCGGAAGCCCGGTGGCTGCCGCCGCCGGCCACTGAGCGCAGCAGGCCGCTGGCGGCGTCGAAGGCGAACAGCGACTTGGCCATCGCCGGCTGCACGCTGAGCATGTCGATCAGGAAGCCCAGCGCGCCGAGGTTGCTGGCCAGGCGTTCGACGGCCGCGCCGTCGGGGCTGTCGCTGTTGGCCTGCGCCAGCGCGTCGACATCGTCGCGCATGCGCACCACCGCCTGCGAGGCGTGGTCGACACCGAGCACCGAGAACACGCCGCGCATGGCGTTCAACTGCCCCGGCACCGGGTGCAACTGCTCGCGCGCCGAAGGCTTGCGGAAGAATCCGTCGATGGCCTTTTCGGCTTCCGTCAGCGCACTGCGCAACTCCTGCACCACGCTGCCCATCGTCTGGCGGTCGGAGACGCGGCGGTACAGCTCCTCCATCCAGGCTTCGAGCGGCTCGGGCTCGGCGCCGCCTTGCACATTGGCGATGCGCTGGGCCAGGCGGCGCACGCGGTCGGCCTGGGTCGGGTGGTCGAACTCGGCATCGTCGAGCGAGGCCTCGAGGTACAGCACCGCGGTGGCGACTTCCATCGCCAAGGCCGGCGGCGGCGCGGCGCCGGCCGTCACCGCTTGCGCGGCGACGCTGGCCAGCGACTGCGCCAGCTTGTCGCCGGCCGGGTACAGGCGCTTCAAGGAATCGCCGACCAACTGGAATTGCTCGTTGAGCGTGGACAGGCGGTGCAACTCGCCACCAGCCACCGCCGACCAGCTTTCCTTGGCCGCGCCGACGCGCCTCTTGGCCTGCGCGATCCAGGCCGGGTCGAAGCGGCCGAGCTGGGTCGCCAAATAATCTACCGGCGCGCGACGTGCCAGCTTCCAGGCCAGGCGCACGTTGGCCAGGCGCGGGGCACGGCGGCCGGCGCCTGGCGATGCGGCCTGGGAGCAGAAGAAGAGCAGGTCCTGCGCCAGACGCTCGGAGACTTCACCCGGCTGCGCAGGATCGGCGCGCTCGCTGATGCGCAACTGCGCCAGCAGCCGCGAGGCAACGCGCTTGCTGTAGACATCCAGCCGCAACAGGCCCTGGGCCTGGGCTTCGAAGAAGGCACTGGCCATTTGCCACAGCGTGGCCAGCCAGCGCTCGGCGCCTTGGCTGTGGGCGGCGCGCGCACCGGCTGCCAGGCCGGCGAACAGCTCGCTCAGCACCGCCGCCGCGGGGCCGTCGGGCTGGCGCATCAGGGCCAGGGTCTGAGTCTCGATTTCGCTGCGCAGCTCGGTGCCGGCGGCACGCGGCTCAACACTGCCATCGACCGCGATCTCGTGCCACTGCCAGTCGTGCAGCCACAGGTCGGCCGGGTGGATGCGGTCGGCGCCGGCCAACTCCTGCACGGCGCGGTACTGCGGAAACAGGGCCAGCGGCGAAATCGGTTTGTCGGCCAGCAGACGGGTCAGGTAGTCGAGCAGCGCGAACGAGGCCTGCTCGATGGTCTCGGCCGCCGCTGCGTTGAGTGTCACCGGCCGGCCGCTGAGCTTGGTCAGGGCAGCCTCGTTGGCGCGCAGCAATTGCGCTGCCGCCGGCAGGCCGACCAGTTCGAGTGCACCGACACCCTGGTGCAGTTGCGCTCGTGCCGCGCGCAACACGCCGGGGTCGACAGCGTCGACATCCGAGCCGGCCAGCGCCTCGGCTTCCTTGAGGTAGCGGCGCATGGCCTTGTGCGCGGCCTCGAGCGAGCGGCGCAACTCGTCCTGCACCCAGGCCAGGGCGCTCAGGTCGTCGATCGTCTCGGTGTCGTGGGGCGCATCCATCGGCGGCCTCGTCATGCGATCTTGAAGCGGGCCACGGACTGCTTGAGCTCCTCAGCGGTGCGGCTCAGCTCGCGCACCATCTGCGCGGTCGAGCGCGTGCCCTCGCCGGTCTGCTCGGTGACGGCGAAGATGTGCTGGATGTTGGCGGCCACCACGTTGGCCGACTTGGCTTCTTCGAGCGCGTTGCTCGAGATCTGCTCGATCAGCTCGGCCAGTTGGCGCGTCACGCGGTCGATGTCGACCAGGGCGCTGCCGGCGGCGTCAGACAGCTTGGTGTTTTCGACCACGCCCTGGGTCGAACGCTCCATCGCGCCGACCGCGTCTAGCGTGTCGGTCTGAATCGCCTTCAACAGAGCGGCGATCTGGCGCGTGGCGTCGCCCGAGCGTTCGGCCAGGCGCTGCACTTCCTCGGCCACCACCGAGAAGCCGCGGCCGGCTTCACCGGCCGACGCGGCCTGGATGGCAGCGTTGAGCGCGAGCACGTTGGTCTGCTCGGTGATGTCGGAAATCAGTTCGGTGATCTCGCCGATCTCCTGCGACGACTCGCCCAGGCGCTTGATGCGCTTGGAGGTTTCCTGGATCTGGTCGCGCATGGTGTTCATGCCGCCGATGGTGTTCTGCACCGCGTCGCGGCCGGTCTCGGCCGCTGCCAGCGAGCGCCGCGCCACTTCGGCGGTCTGCTGCGCCTACGCCGACACCTGGTTGATGCGCCCGGCCATCTGCAGCACCGCTTCGCCGGTTTCGCGAATCTCGCGCAACTGCTCGGTCGACGCGGCCAGCAGCTCGGTCGAGGTGTTCTCGACCTGCTGCGTCG
>JANOKY010000546.1:0-2836 GCA_031419635.1 Burkholderiales bacterium
GGGCGCGACCCTCGGTGGCCAGGAGTTGAAAGCTGAGCATGGCGGCGCGATGTTCTGCGCGCACTCAGTGCGGCGAGGCCCGCGCCAGCAGCATCGCGTCGCCGTAGCTGAAGAAGCGGTAGCGGGCTTCGATGGCGTGGCGGTACAGCGCCATCACATGGGCGTGGCCGGCGAAGGCCGAGACCAGCATCATCAGCGTGCTCTTGGGCAGGTGGAAGTTTGTCAGCAGCGCATCGACGACTTTGAAATCGAAGCCCGGCGTGATGAAGATGTCGGTCTCGCCGCGCGTGGCTTGCAGCGTGCCGGTGTCGCGTGCCGCCGATTCGAGCGAGCGCACGCTGGTGGTGCCGACCGCCACGACGCGAGCACCGCGTTCGCGTGCGGCAACGACGGCAGCCACGGTCGCCTCGCTGACCTCGAACCACTCGCTGTGCATGCGGTGGTCTTGCAGGCGCTCGGCGCGCACCGGCTGGAAGGTGCCGGCGCCAACATGCAGCGTGACATGCGCAGTCTGAACACCTCGTTCGCGCAATGCGGCGAGCACGGCCTCATCGAAGTGCAGCGCCGCGGTGGGCGCAGCCACCGCCCCGGGCTTGGCGGCGAACACGGTCTGGTAGCGCTCGGCGTCGTCGGCAGCGTCTGCATGCGTGATGTACGGCGGCAGTGGCACATGGCCATGGGCTTCGAGCAGGGGCAGCGGCTCGGCATCGAAGCGCAGGTGGAACAGCGAGCCGTCGGGCCCGCCGCGGCCGAGCAGCTCGGCGTCGAAGGCCTCGGCGAAACGGAGCGTGCTGCCCGGCCGCGGCGACTTGCTGGCGCGCAGGTGCGCCAGCACTTCGCGGTTGGGCAGCACGCGCTCGACCAGCGCCTCGACCGCGCCGCCACTGGCTTTGCGGCCGTACAGCCGGGCCTTGATGACGCGGGTGTCGTTGAAGACCAGCAGGTCGCCGGCGTCGAGCAAGGCGGGCAGCTCGCGAAAGCCGCGATCGACCGGCGTCGCGCCGCGACCATCGAGCAAGCGCGAGCCGCTGCGCTCGGGGGCAGGGTGCTGCGCAATCAGCTCGGGCGGGAGTGCGAAGTCGAAGTCAGCGACGGTGTGTTGCATGGCGATCAGGCGGTACCGGCCTGAGGGGAGCGACTACTGCGTCGATTGTTCCACGGGCCTCGGCGGCGGCGCGGCTTTCAACACCGCGCCGTCAGCACCGATGCGCTGCACCCAGCCGCCCGCGGCCCATTCGCTGTAGAGCCATTCGTCGTTCACGCGCAGCAGGCCCTCGGGTGGCGCACCCAGCGGCGCAAGCGGCACGCCCTTCAAGGCGACAGTCATGTATTCAATCCAGATCGGCAGCGCCAAGCCGCCGCCGGATTCGCCCTGGCCCAGGCTTTTCGGCTCGTCGAAACCCATCCACGCTACCGCCGCGCGGCTCGGGTGAAAGCCGGCGAACCAGGCATCGACGGCGTCATTGGTCGTGCCGGTTTTGCCATAGACATCGGCGCGGCGAAGTTCGCGCTGGGCGCGCGCGGCGGTGCCGATGCGCGTCACGTCGTTCAACAGGCTCGTGGTGAGAAAGACATTGCGCGCCGGAATTGCGCGCTCTTCGACGCCCACCGACAGCGGCGGCGCAGCATCGAACAAGACCTTGCCCTGTGCATCGACGATGCGCTCGACGAGCACAGCGTCCACGCGCCAGCCGCCGTTGGCGAAGGTCGCATAAGCCTGCGCCATCTGCATCGGCGTGACGCTGCCGCTGCCCAGCGCCAGCGTCAGGTTGTCGGGCTGGCGCGCGGGGTCGATGCCGAAGCGCGCGGCCCAATCGCGCACTGCAGGCGTGCCGAGCTGCTGCAAGAGGCGCACGCTGACCAGGTTCTTCGATTTCGCGAGCGCTTCGCGCAGCGTCAGCGGGCCGTCGAAGCGGCCGTCACTGTTCTGCGGCGACCAGCCGTTGGCGCCGGTGAAGGGCGCGTCGTCGATCAGCGTGGCCGGCATCACGCCGTGTTCGAGCGCGGCCGAATAGAGCAGCGGCTTGAAGGCCGAGCCGGGCTGGCGCCAGGCCTGCGTGACATGGTTGAAAGGCTGCTCGCTGAAATCGAATCCTCCCACCAGCGCGCGCACGCGGCCGGTGGCCGGATCGAGCGCGACGAATGCCGCCTGCACCTCGGGCCATTGTGTGATCTGCCATTCCTTGCCCTGCTGCAGCACCCGCAGGATCGAGCCGCGCTTGATGGCCAGCGGCGCGCGCGCCTTTGCGGCCAGGCCGGGCAGCGCCCAGCGCAGACCCTCGCCGGTGAGCGTGAGGCGCTCGCCAGTGGCGAGTTGAACGCGCACTTCGCGCGGCGAGGCGGCCAGGACGATCGCCACGCGCAGTTTTTCGTCGTCGCGGTGGTCCTTCAGCGCGCGCGCCGCGGCGCGTTCGACATCGGCGTCCGCTCCTTCAGGCAGCGACTCCTGGTCCTCGGGCCCGCGCCACGCGCCCTTGCGGTCGTGCGCCAGCACGCCGCGGCGCAGCGCGGTGAAGGCCGCCTGCTGCTCGGCCGCGCGCAGCGAAGTCATGACGCGGATGCCGCTCGAATAGGCCTCGGTGCCGAAGCGCTCGACCACCACGCGGCGCGCCATCTCGGCCACGTACTCGGCATGCAGCGGCACCTGGCCGCGCGCGCGGATCACGAGCTTCTCGGCGCGTGCAGCGGCCTGCTGCGCTTCGGTGATCACCCCGCTGGCGCGCATGCGTTCGAGCACGATGCGCTGGCGCTGCGTGGCGCGCTCGAAGTTGGTGATCGGGTTGGCGTAATGCGGGTTCTGCGGCAGGCCGGCGAGCATCGCCGTCTCGGCAATCGA
>JANOKY010000547.1:0-5706 GCA_031419635.1 Burkholderiales bacterium
GGCATCCCCTGGAAGGGCAACTACTCCGACTGGCTGGACCAGAAAGAGCAGCGCCTCGAGCAGGAGCAGAAGACCGAAGACGCGCGCATGAAGGCGATGAAAGAGGAGCTGAAGTGGGTGCGCTCCAACGCCAAGGCGCGGCAGACCAAGAGCAAGGCGCGGATGGCGCGCTTCGAGGAGTTGAGCGACGTCGAGTATCAGCAGCGCAACATCACCAACGAGATCTTCATCCCGGTGGCCGAGCGCCTGGGCAACGAAGTCATCGAGTTCAAGGACGTCAGCAAGGGCTACGGCAACCGCCTGCTGATCGACAAGCTCAGCTTCAAGGTGCCGGCCGGCGCCCTGGTCGGCATCATCGGCCCCAACGGCGCCGGCAAGTCCACGTTGTTCCGCATGCTGCAAGGGGCCGAGAAGCCCGACTCGGGCGAAGTGCTGATCGGCAAGACCGCGCGGCTGGCCTTCGTCGATCAAAGCCGCGAGAGCCTGGAGAACGACAAGACGGTGTGGCAGGACGTGTCGGGCGGCCTGGACAACATCGTCGTCGGCAAGTTCGTGATGCCCTCGCGCGCCTACCTCGGCCGCTTCAACTTCAAGGGCAATGACCAGCAAAAGCAGGTCGGGTCACTCTCGGGCGGCGAGCGCGGCCGGCTGCACCTGGCCAAGACCCTGGCCAAGGGCGGCAATGTGTTGATGCTCGACGAGCCGTCCAATGACCTCGACGTCGAGACCCTGCGCGCGCTCGAAGAAGCCCTGCTCGAGTTCGCCGGCAGCGCGATGGTCATCAGCCACGACCGCTGGTTCCTCGACCGCATCTGTAGCCACATCCTGGCCTGCGAGGGCGACTCGCAATGGGTCTTCTTCAACGGCAACTACCAGGAATACGAAGCCGACAAGAAGCGGCGCCTGGGCGAAGAGGGCGCGCGGCCGAAGCGGGTGCGCTTCAAGCCGATTCACTGAATCTGCGATGGGTTGCGACGGAGTGCCGGAACCGCGGGTTCAGCGGCGGCTCTAAACCGCCGCCAACGGGCGATTCCCGATGGTGTTGGGGCACCCCGGCTTCGATAATCGAGGCCGCCCTCTGCCGATACTGCAGGACACCATGCGCCGCATTCAACCCGATCTCCGCGTCCACCCGCTGACTTTGCACACGCTGGCTCTGGCCTTGCTGTCGCTGGCCCTGGCGGGTTGCGCAACCGCAGTCGCCGCGCCCACGGCAGTGCCCGCCGCCGTCGCACAGGCGGCCAGCGCTCCGGTGGCGGGCGCGGCCAGCGCGCCGTTCCCAGCGGCATCGGGTGCCACAACCGCAACGCCGCCTATGCCGGGCCAGCCGCCCGCGTTTGCCACCGTCATCAAGGACGCGAAGAAGAGCGAAGGCCTGATCGCGTTCTGGCAAAAAGACGACAAGGTCTGGCTCGAGTTGAAGCCCGAAGATTTCAACAAACCCTTCCTGCTGTCGCCCAAAATCGCCCGCGGCATCGGCGAGTCCTTCGTGCTCGGCGGCACCATCGTCGGCCGCGCGCCAATGGTCGAGTTCCGCCGCGTCAACAACCTGGTGCAACTGGTGGCTCTGAACCGGCAATTCCTGGCCGATGCCGGCACACCCGAAGCCCGCGGCGTGGCGGCGGGTTTTGCCGACAGCCTGCTGGCCAGCTCCCCGGTGGGCAGCCAGCCGCACCCCGAGCGCAAGACCGTGCTGGTCGACGCCGGGCCGCTGTTCCTGGGCGACCTGATGGGCCTGGGCATGACCCTGCAACGCACCTTTCGCCAGGGCTATGCGCTCGATGGCCGCCACACCAGCTTCAGCTCGGTGCGCGGCATGCCCGACCAGGTGGTGTTCAACGTGCAGGCGCATTTCGCCACCGCTTCGCTGGCCGTGCCCACACCCGGCGCGCCCCCTGGCGCTCCGGTGCCGACGCTGCCCAGCACGCTGCCCGACGCGCGCAGCATGCTGCTGGGCCTGTACTACTCGCTGGCGGCCTTGCCCGAGCAGCCGATGCGCCCACGCAAGGCTGACAGCCGCGTCGGCTACTTCGCCACGACGGTGGCCAATTTCTCCAACGACGCTTCGTACACACCGCGCCAGCGCTACGTCAACCATTGGCGGCTGGAGAAGAAAGACCCGGCCGCAGCGCTGTCCGAGCCGGTCAAGCCGATCGAGTTCTGGATCGACCGCAGCGTGCCGCTGAAGTACCGCGACTCGGTCACGCGCGGCATCGTCGAATGGAACAAGGCGTTCGAGGGTATCGGCTTCAAGGATGCCATCGTCGTCAAGCAGCAGGCCGACGACGCGGCCTTCGACACCCTCGATGTCGGCATCCCCTCGGTGCGCTGGATCACCAGCGCCGAGCCGGCGTTCGACGGCTACGGCCCCAGCGTTACCGACCCGCGTAGCGGCGAGATCCTCGACGCCGACATCGTCATCGACGGCAACGCGGCGCGCACGATGCGCAGCCTGCGCTCGCAGGTGCTGGGCAGCTCGCTGCCGCTGCCGGGCGCAGCCGACCTCGACTTCCCGGCGCTGATGCAGATCGGCGGCCCGGATCGCCTGGCCGCGCTGCTCAGCCACCGCGACACGGTCGGTGAAGTCTGCGAATACGGCCTGCACGCCGCCGAACAATTCGGCTATGCGCTGGACGTGCTGTCTGCGCGCGGCGAGTTCGAAGTCGGCCCCGACAGCCCGCAGGCCGAGGCCTTTGCGCAAGAGCGCGTGATGGCGGTGACGGTGCATGAGGTCGGCCACGCGCTGGGCCTGCGCCACAACTTCCGCTCATCGCGGGCCTACACCCTGGCCCAACTGGCGAACCCGGTGTTCACCGCGGCCAACGGCACCAGCGCCTCGGTGATGGACTACCCCGACCTGAATCTGCCGCCGCCGGGCGTGCCGCTGGCCAAGCATGGCGCAGTGTTCCGCAGCGCGATCGGCCCCTACGATTACTGGGCCATCGAATACGCCTACAAACCGATCGCCGCGGCTGACGAGGCCGCCGAGCTGTTGCGCGTGGCTGCGCGCAGCGCCGAGCCGCTGCTGGCCTTCGGCACCGACGAAGACAACGCCCTGGGCATCGACCCCGAGTCGCTGCAGTTCGATCTCGGCGACGACCCGGTGGCCTATGCCCTTTCGCGCTTCGCCATCGCCCGCGACCTGCTGGCCCGCCAGGAGACGCGCCAACTCAGCGACGACCAGAACTACGCCCTGCTGCGCCGCTCGGTGCGCTTCGCGGTGCGCGATGTGGCCGTGTCCACAGGGGTGCTGGTGCGCCAGATCGGCGGCGTGCGCACCCTGCGTGACCGCCCCGGCAGCGGCCGCGACCCGCTGCAACCGGTGCCCGCGGCGGTGCAGCGCGCCGCGCTCGACGCACTGGCGCGCAATGTGCTGGCGACCGACAGCTTCCGTTTGTCGCCAGCCCTGCAGCGCCGCCTGGCGGCCGATTTCGACGACGGCCCAGGCACCGATTTCTCGATCCTCGAAATGGTGCTCGGCCTGCAACGCACCTTGCTCGGCCAGTTGATGAGCGACGGCGTGGCCGCGCGCATCCTCGACAGCGAAGGCAAATTCGACAGCGGCGGCAAACCCGGCGCGGTGGGCACGGCGTTTCGCCTGTCCGAGCTGTACACCCGGCTGACGCGCGAAGTCTGGAGCGAACTCGACACGCGCGCTGGCGACATCAGCGCGCCGCGCCGCGAGCTTCAGCGCGACTACCTGAATCGCCTGGCCACAACCCTGCTGCGCCCGAGCGGCGCCGCCCGCGCCGACGCCAAGAGCCTGTGGCGCGAGCAGGCGCGCGAGCTGCTCGCGCGCATCAGCGCCGCCCAGCGCCGCGGTGGTTTGAGCGCCGAGTCGCGCGCGCACCTGGCCGATGGCGCCGAGACCCTGACGCAGGCCCTGGCCGCCAAGCTGCAACGCGCCGGGGCGTGAGGCCAGCCGAGGCCGCGGATGGGCGCCGCTCGGCCCCGGCATTCCGTACTTCGTCGCGCCGCGGCGGTGCCGGCCGCGCCGATCGCCACGCTGGACCAGGACGTAGCGCTGCTGCGCTCGTACCTCGAGCTGATGCAGATGCGCATGCCCGACCGGCTGGATTTCAAGATCACGATCGACCCCGCATTGCGCGGTCTGCGCCTGCCGCCGATGACGCTGCTGACGCTGGTGGAAAACGCGGTGCACCACGGCATCGACCCGAGCGAGGCGGGTGGGCGCATCGAGGTCGGCGCGCAGCGCAATGTCGACGGCGGGCTGTCACGCTGTGGGTGCAGGACACCGGTCGCGGCATCGACGAATCGCAGCCCCCCGGCACCAGGCTGGCCAACCTGCGCGAGCGACTGCTGGCAACCCATGGCCGCGCACCTGGCGCGCCTGTGGCCTGTCGGGTATCGACGCCGCGCGCAGCATGGCCGGGCGCGCGCAGATCGTCTTCGTCACTGCCTGCGAGCAGTACGCGGTCAAGGCTTTCGAGCAGGGCGCGATCGACGACCTGGTCAAACCCTTCGACGAGGCGCGCCTGGCCGAGACGGTGCAGCGCTTGAAGCAGCGCTTGCAGCCGCTGCCCGCGGGCGCGGCGCCCGACGGCACGGTGCAAGACGTGCGCGAGCGCCTGGCCGGCGAGCTGCGCGGCCGTGGTGAAGCCCGCCGCTGCTGCAGTGGATCAAGGCCTCGGTGGGGACCACGGTGCGGCTGATCCCGGTCGAGCAGGTGGCGTTCCTGCGCTCCGACGAGAAGTACCCCCTGGTGGCGTGGGACGGTGGCGAGGCGCTGATCAGGAAGACGATTCGCGAACTCGCCGACGAGCTCGACCCCGAGCGCTTCGCCCAGATCCACCGCTCGGTCATCGTCAACCTGGCGCGCGTCGCCCAGGTCTCGCGCGGCGTCAACGAAACCGCCGACGTGCATTTGAACGACCGCCGCGATGTGCTGCCGGTGAGCCGCAGCTACCTGCACCTGTTCCGGCAGATGTAGGCGGCAAAAAAAGGGCTGCCGAAGCAGCCCGAGAGGAGAGGAGCCCCGCCGATCGGCTTGTGGCCGCGGGACTCCGGAGGAACGCTTGCGTCGTTCAACTGCGCGCTGCGGCGGGCAGCGCGGCAGTGTGCGTGGGGGCGGCGGCCTGCGACATCTGCATCGCGCCCGAATATTGTTCGAGCGCCAGCGTGTCGATGCCGCAGAACACGGTCCAGGTGACCAGGGCGGCCAGCGCGAACGAGGTCAGGCGGGTGGTGGTGCGGTCGGTCATGGTGGGCTCCTGTGCGGTCAAGGACAATGTCGATGGCTGAACTTTAGGAGCCCGCATGGCCGCTTCACAGCACCATGAGACGAAGCGCGCCACGGCAGCGATGAGCCGCAGCCGGCCGCGATGAAGCGTCGCGCTACAGCGGCTGCGTGCGCGCGATCAGCCAGGCCAGCGCGTCGCCCTGAACGCGCGGTGCGAGCCTTTCACGCACCGTGGAGTGATAGCGATTTAGCCAATCGAGCTCGTCGCTGCGCATCAGCGAACGCTCGATGCAACGGCTGTCGATCGGGCACAGCGTGAGGGTTTCGAAATCGAGGAACTCGCCGAACTCGGTGCTCGGCCCGGCCACGTTCAGCACCAGGTTCTCGATCCGCACGCCCCATTGCCCGGGGCGGTACAGGCCCGGTTCTATCGAGGTGATCATGCCGGGCTCCATCGCCATCGTCGCATCGGCAATCGCCTTGCTGATGCTCTGCGGGCCTTCGTG
>JANOKY010000548.1:0-13573 GCA_031419635.1 Burkholderiales bacterium
CGACCGCTTGACGACGTGGTGGATGTGCCACCCTGTCGCCTTCGTGATCTTCTGGTTGCAGCACGGACACAGTCCTTCCTGCCAGTACCACAACCACGCCAGCTTCCGGCGCCCTTTCAAGTCCGACTCCATCTTTCGCGCAAGGCGCGCGTCGAAGTAGTCCTCGTCTTCCGGGCTGTACGGATTTCGGCTGCCGTCGATTTTGATGTGGGACTTCTTGCGGAAGCTCACCAGCGTCAACAGCGCCTTGTCCTTCTCCGCGAACCGCCAATCGCGACCCTTGATGCGCCGAAAATACCGGGCCTTGATCCACCGCTCCCCTTTGTTGGGGTGACGGCGGCGAGCCCAGCGCCACAGCGCCTGCCAGATCAAATGGTCGGTCTTCGCGAACGTGCGCGTCGCCATCTGGCTTCGGTGATAGTTGGCCCAGCCCCGAACTACCGGGTTGAGCTTGTCGATCACGTCTTCCTGTCTGGCTGTGCGCATCTGCCGCAGCGTCCCGCGAATCTTTTCCAGAAAGTTCTTGACGTTCTTCCTGGCTGGTTGCGTCAACAACATGCCGCCTTGCCAGCGGGCCGTCCATCCCAGAAAGTCGAAGCCGTCGACCACGTGGGTGATCAACGTCTTCTTCTCTGAAAGTTCGAGCCCGCGCTCACGCATGAACTCCTGCACGAGCGGCTTGACCGTCTCTTCCAACAACTCTCGCGAGCTGCTGGTGATGATGAAGTCATCGGCGTAGCGCACGAAGTTGACCTTGGCCGCCCTCGCATCGCGCACCGTGCGGAAGAGTCCCGCCAGTTTGCTTTGCAGACCGTCCAGTGCCAAGTTCGCTAAAACGGGCGAGATGATCCCGCCCTGCGGTGTCCCGCTCTCTGTCGGGAAGAGGGCATTGCCCTCGAAGTACCCGGCTTTCAGCCACTTTCGCAGCACGCCTTTGTCCATGGGGACGTGGGCGAGCAGCCACTCGTGACTGATGTTGTCGAAACACCCTTTGATGTCTCCCTCCAGCACCCATTTCGGCGAGTGCTTTCGACCCAGTGCATTGCGCACCTGTTCGATTGCATCTGCCGTCGAGCGCCCACGGCGGAAACCGTAGGAGTGAGTGTCGCCGGTCGTCTCGGCTGTCGGATCGAGCGCCAACAGGTGCAGCGCTTGCATGGCCCGGTCGCGCATGGTTGGGATGCCCAGGGGGCGTCGGTCACCATTTGCTTTCGGGATGTAGACCCGTCTCATCGGCTTCGGCTTGTAGCCCTTGTGGTGCAAGGTGCCGACCGCCTGCCACTTATCGTCCGGAGTACTCCATGTCTGCCGGTCGATCCCCGGGGTCTTGCGACCCTGGTTCTCGGTTACCCGTTTGACCGCCAACGCTTTCGCACTGACGGAGCGGGTGAGGAGTCTCTGCAAGCGATTGACGTTGCGCCACTCGCCTGCCTTTGCTGCTTTCGCGATTCTTGCCTGCAATCTCCCGACCACCTGATGCGCGTCCTGCCACGGTATGTCGTGCCAGTGCGTCCAGTTGGTGGAGGCAACATCGCAATTGCTTGCGTCCATATCAACCTCCGTTGACGTGGAGCGGGCGATGGGAATCGAACCCACGCTATCTGCTTGGGAAGCAGAAGTTCTGCCATTGAACTACGCCCGCCCGGTCCCGAAGGATGGACTACCCCGAAGGGCAATCGTCCCCTTCGGATCAGTTGGAGCAGACCTGTCTCGCGACAGGCCACCACACGGAAGTCAGCGCTCTTTCGAGCCGGGGCGATCGTTGCATCCCCTATCCGGACCATTACAGCCCGGCGTTCGCTTTCTCCGCGATCCTCTACCCGCAACAGATGCGCCTGATTTTACAACCAGACTTGTCGCGCCTCGCGGCGCGACTCTGCTTCGGGCTTACCCTGTTCCGTGCGACGAGCACGAGTCAGGAGGACCCCACCTTTCTGCCGGTGATCGTTTTGTCAGCGTGTCCCCACCAAGCAGGGAGACATCCGATCACGTACCGTTTTGGTCGGAGCCTGTCAGTCGATTTGGCTCGCTCAAGCTTGACGGCATTTATCAGTGGTTCACGTATGTTGGTCCTTTGACCCAGCCTTGCGCCTCATCCGGATTTCGACTTCCAGAATCACACGACAACCCTCACGGGCATCGCGTACCCGTCGAGGGTGGCTACGTTGTCAGTGCGCTCGGCACGAGGTCGTTACCGACCCCGCACTGCACCTAGGCTACTGGCGGCTGAACGCCAGGTTGCATGCAGGCTGACGCCCGCGCAACAACTCATCACACGGCTTGCGCCGCGTTCACAACCCGGCCCCGCTTTTGACGGGGCCTGCGGCCCGGAAGGCCGCCTTCTAGTGGCCCGAAGGCACTCTCTGGGGCTGTATCACCCACACTTCGAAGCAGTGTGGCCAGTCACAGCTGACTGGGCGACTCTCAGGTCGCACGCTTGGGAAGCTGCCGTTCTGCCATTGAACTACACCCGCGGAACTGTGTTCGATTATAGGCAGAGGCCCTGGCCAGGTGGGCTTGCGACAATGCGCGCCCGATGAATGCGCCGCCCTCCGATCCACCGCCCGCCGATGCCCGGCGCCCGATCCGCAGCTATGTGCTGCGAGCTGGGCGCATGGGCAGCGGCCAGGTGCGTGCGCTGGCCGAGCTCGGGCCGCGCTTCGTGCTGCCGTTCGCAGCCGCGCCGCTCGATGTCGCAGCGGTGTTCGGCCGTGCTGCGCCGCTGGTGGTCGAGATCGGTTTCGGCATGGGCCAGGCCACGGCGCTGATTGCCGCGGCGCAACCCGAGCGCGATTTCATCGGCATCGAAGTTCACCCGCCCGGCATCGGCGCTCTGCTGCAGCGCATCGACGAAGCCGGCCTGGCCAACCTGCGCATCGTTCAGCACGACGCCGTGGCGGTGCTCGAGGCGATGATCGCGCCGGCCTCGCTGGCGGGTGTGCAGGTGTTCTTTCCCGACCCCTGGCACAAGAAAAAACACCACAAGCGGCGGTTGATCCAGCCTGACGTCGTGGCCCTGATCGCGTCACGGCTGGCACCCGGTGGCCGCCTGCATTGCGCCACCGATTGGCAGCCCTATGCCGAGCAGATGCTGGCCGTGCTGGCGGCCGAGCCGCGGCTGGTCAACAGCGCTGAAGCCTATGCTCCGCGGCCGGCCTGTCGACCACTGACCAAGTTCGAGCATCGTGGCCTGAATCTCGGCCACGGCGTCTGGGATCTGGTGTTCGTGCGCCGCTGAAGACTCAGGCCGGGCCGCTGCGGTACGGCTCCTCGAAGTCGAGGAAGTCGCGTTCGGCCAGCGCATCGGCCACCCAGGCGGCCACGCCGGGCGAGGCCCACAGCCGATCGGTGTAGGCGCGCGCAGACGCCGACAACGGCAGCGCGTAGCAGCGAATGCGCGCCACCACCGGCGCGTAGTAGGCGTCGGCGACGCTGAACTCACCGAACAGGAAAGGGCCGCCGCTGGCCGCGAGCTGTTCGCACCACATCGCGTCGATGCGCGCCAGGTCGCGCCGCACGCCAGGCTCGGCGGCGAGCAGGCGCGCGCCGACTTCGGGCAAGGCGGCTTCGATGTTCATCGGGCAATGGCTGCGCAGGGCCGTGAAGCCGGCGTGCATCTCGGCGCACAGGCTGCGCGCGCGGGCCCGTTGCATCGGCTCGCGCGGCCACAGCCGCAACTCAGGATGCAAGTCAGCCAGAGTCTCGGCGATCGCCAGCGTGTCCCACACCGGCTGGCCGTCGACCCGCAGCACCGGCACCTTGCCGACCGGCGAGTGCTGCGCCAGCGCGCGGTGGAAGGCCGAGTCGGGCGCGAAGCTGTCGAAGCGCAGCTTGATCTCCTCGAAGGCGATGCCGAAGTGGCGCATCAGCACCCAGGGCCGCATCGACCACGACGAGTAGTTCTTGTTGCCGATCACCAGTTGCAGCATGCGGTCGCTCCGTTTTCCGTGCTGCCGATGCTAGCCGCGCCCGCGCCGAAGGCCGATGCAAGTCGCTGATGCCAGCTATGCGCGCCAGTCCACCCAGCCGGTGAAGTGGGTCAGCAGCACCACGGCTCCGAAGGCGATCCGGTACCAGGCGAAGGGCACGAAGTCATGGCTGGCGATGTAGCGCAACAGCCAGCGCACGCAGGCCCACGCGGCGACAAAGCTGACGACCAAACCGACCGCGAACAGCGGCAGGTCGGCCGCCGACAACACCGCGCGCTCCTTCCACAGGCTGTAGCCGCCGGCGGCCACGAGGGTGGGAATGGCCAGGAAGAAGCTGAAGTCGGTGGCGGCCTTGCGCGACAGGCCGAGCAGCATGCCGCCGATGATGGTGGCGCCCGAGCGGCTGGTGCCGGGGATCATGCCCAGGCATTGCACGAAACCCACCTTGAGCGCATCCAGGGCTGTCATGTCGTCGATGTCATTGACGCGCGGCTGGGGCCGGATGCCGCGCTCGACCCAGATGATGATCAGGCCGCCGACGATGAAGGCCGCAGCGACCACCGGCCCATTGAACAGCAAGGTCTTGATGTGCTTGTAGGCGAAGAAGCCGATCACCGCCGCCGGCAGAAAACCGATGGCCACATTGGCGATAAATCGGCGCGCGCGAATGCTGCTGCCAAAGTCGTGCACCGCGCCGTACAGGCGCTGCCAGTACACGATCACCACCGCCAGGATCGCGCCGGACTGGATCGCGATGTCAAAGACCTTGGACTTCTCGTCGGTCATGTCCAGCAAGGCACCGGCCAGGATAAGGTGCCCGGTGGACGACACCGGCAGGAACTCGGTCAGGCCCTCGACAACACCCATCACCGCGGCCTTGGCCAGCAGGGTCCAATCCACAGCCGCTCCCTTTGTTTTTGTCTTTGTTACTTGCGCGCTACCCGGTGCAGCGGCAAGGCCGCGGATGATAGCGGTGCGATCTACTTCGGCGCGGCGAACCTCACATCGACGCCGCGCGGCGTGACCACGATCTCGGCCGTGGTGATGCCCGCGCGCTGTAGCAGCTCGAGCCGCTGAGAGTCGGCGCGGTAGAGCACGAAGTCGTCGAGCAATCGCTCGGCCAGCAGGGCGCCGACGCGCGCGCCCGATGGCGACAGCGGCCCGTTGCCGAGGTCGAGCCTGGCCTCCTGCACACGCACCTGCGACAAGCGCACGCTGGCGTCGCTGGGCTCGTAGCGCAGCGCGTAATCGAGTGCCAGGCTGCCGCGCACGGTGCGGCCCGACAGCCGCTCGGTGGCACTCAGGTCCAGATCGGTTGCGATGCGGTTGCGCTCGGGCAGCAGGCGCAGCACCGGCCGGGCCACGTTGACCTCGATCAACTCGAGCAGGCGCTGCTGGCGCGGAAACTGGCGGTCGATCTGGGCCTGCAATTGCTCCTGCGACAGGCTTACGTTGCGCGGCCCATTCAGGCCGGCGCAACCGGCCAGCCAGGCTGAGGCAATCAAGGTGGCGGCCAGGGTGGTGGTGGCAAGGCGTCGGTTCATGGCGCGGATTCTAGGAGCCGGCCCCGATTGACCGACACTCGCGGGCTGGCTTACATTACTGACCCATCAGTCATTAACAAAATGGCCGTCGCCAACCACCCCGAAACCCGCCCTTCGCCGCGCCAGCGCCGCAAGGACGCGCGTCCGCTGGAGCTGCTCGAAGCGGCCTTGAGCCTGTTCGTCGAGAAAGGCTTTGCCGCCACCCGCACTGAGGAGGTGGCGCAACGGGCGGGCGTGTCCAAGGGCACGCTGTACCTGTATTACCCGAGCAAGGAAGAGCTGCTCAAGGCGGTGATCGCGCATTACCTGTCGGCGCGCATCGCCGCCACCGCCACCACCGCCGAAGAAGTGCGCCGGATCGACGGCCCGATGGCGCCGGTACTGCGCGAGATGCTGGTGCCGTCGTGGCAGCAGGTTTATGCCAGCCCGGCGTCCGGCACCTTCAAGCTGGTCATCACGGAGGTGCGCAACTTCCCCGAGATTGCCGAGTTCTACGTCCGCGAAGTCATCGAACCCGGCCACGAACTGGTCGGCCAGATCCTGCGCCGCGGCATCGCCAGCGGCGAATTTCGCGATGTCGATGTCGAAAGCGCGGTGCACTCATTGCTGTTGCCGATGGTCATGCTGTGCACCCACAAGCATGCGCTGGGCGCCTGCACGCCGCATTCGATCGACGCCGAAAAATTCATCGCCGAGCATGTCGAGCTGGTGCTGGCCGGGCTGTTGCGCGCGCCGGCCAAGCCGCGCCGCGAGACACGCCCGATAAAATCGACCTGAGCACACAGGCCACACCATGAACATTGAACAAGCCCGCTTCAACATGATCGAGCAGCAGATCCGCCCCTGGGAGGTGCTCGACCAGGGCGTGCTCTCGCTGCTGGCGCTGGTCAAGCGCGAAGACTTCGTGCCGCCGGCCTGCCGTGCACTGGCCTTCTTCGATACCGAAGTGCCCCTGCCCGAAGGCCAGGTGATGCTGGCACCCAAGGTCGAAGCCCGGCTGCTACAGGGGTTGAACCTGGCACGGCATGAACGCGTGCTCGAGGTCGGCGCTGGCTCGGGCCACATGGCCGCCTTGCTGGCGCACCAGACGCAGCAGGTCATCACACTGGAAATCCGGCCCGCGCTGGCCGCGATGGCCGCGGCCAACCTGCACCGCGCCGGCATCGTCAACGCCAGCGTGCGCGAGGCCGATGGCGCGCACGGCCTGGCCGGCGAAGCGCCGTTCGATGCGATCGTGCTGTCGGGCTCGGTGGCCGAGGTGCCGCAGGCCCTGCTCGACCAGTTGAAGCCCGGCGGCCGGCTGATTGCCATCGTCGGCCAGGAGCCGGTGATGCGCGCGCTGCTGATCACGCGCGTGAGCGCAACCCAGTTCAAGCGCGTCGAGTTGTTCGACACCGTGGCGCCGCGGCTGCAAGGATTCCCGGAACCCGCGCCCTTCCGCTTCTGACGCTGGCCATGCATTCGGCACCCGTTTTCCGCCAGCCCGTCGCAAACCCCCGCTACGCTCGGCCGCTTGCCGCTACAAGGCGCGCTGCCGGGTTGGTCATCCCGATCCTCATGAACCTCACCCTAGTTGGAGCCCTCATGCCCCGTCTGCGCCACCTGCTGCTGGCCCCGTTGATCCTCGCCGCCGCGGGCGCCACTTGGGCGCAAAGCCTGCAAGAGGTTTACGAGGCGGCACGGGCCTACGACGCCGCTTATCTGGCTGCGCGGGCGCAGGCCGATTCGGCGCAATACCGCACGGCGCAGAGCTACGCGCTGCGCCGGCCCAGCGTCAACGGCAGCGGCAGCCTGACGCGCGCCGAAACCGACCCGCCAGCCAGCTTCACCAACCCCAACGGCGACCGCGTCGGCACCACCACCACGGCACTGGCCGTCAATGGCCGCCAGCCGCTGTTCAACCGCGGCAATGCGGCCACCATCAGCCAGGCCGAGCGCTCACTCGAAGTCGCCCAGGCCGATCTGCAAACCGCCGAGCAAGAGCTGGTGGTGCGCAGCGCGCTGACCTACTTCGACGTGCTGGTGGCCCAGGACACGCTGGCTGCCGCGCAGGCCAGCAAGAAGGCCATCGGCGAGCAGCTCGCCTCGGCCAAGCGCAACTTCGAGGTTGGCACCGCCACCATCACCGACACGCGCGAAGCGCAGGCGCGATTCGACCTCGCCACCGCCACCGAGATCGCCGCCGACAACGACCTGCGCACCAAGCGCATCGCGCTGGACCAACTGGTCGGCCGCGACAACGTCACGCCGCGGCCGCTGGCCGTGCCCGTGGCGTTGCCGGCATTGGCGCCGGCCGTGGTCGACGAATGGGTCGGCCAGGCGCAGACCGGCCACCCGGCGGTGCGCCGCGCCGACCTCGGCCTGGCGATTGCCAAGCTCGAAACCGACAAGGCCCGCGCCGGCCACCTGCCGACCGTCGACGCCGTGGCCAGCGTCGGTGCCAACCGCCTCACCGGCGGCGGCGCCGCCGGCAACACCACCAGCGCCACCCTGGGCGTGCAGGTCAATGTGCCGATCTTCTCCGGCTACTCGGTGCAGAACCGGATCAAGGAAACCCTGTCGCTCGAAGAGCGTTCGCGCAACGACCTCGACGCCGCACGCCGCGGCGTGGCCCAGGCCACCCGCGTGGCGTTCTTCGGCTACCAGTCGGGCCAGGCCCAGGTGCTGGCGCTCGAAGCCGCCGAGTCGTCGAGCAAGCTGGCGCTGGAAGCCACCCAGCTCGGCTACCGCGTGGGCGTGCGCGTCAATCTCGACGTGCTCAACGCGCAGACGCAGTTGTTCACCACCCAGCGCGACCTGTCCAAGGCCCGCTACGACGTGCTGCTCGGCGGCCTGCGCCTGCGCCAGGCCGCGGGCACCTTGCAGCCGGCCGACATCAACGCCGTCAACGCGCTGCTGGCGAAGTAAAGCCTGGTAAACCGCGGCCGCGCTTTCAACGCGGCGCGCGGCGCGGCCGTTAGGCTCTGCACCCCTGCAGGAGCCTCCGGCATGAGCCCGCCGGGCCGCCCCAAGGCGAATACCGCAGTGAGAAGCACGGAGGTTCCCCCGATGACATCAGCCCACGCCGCGATCGCGGCCCACCGCTTCGGCCTGGGCGAAGCCAATCTCGGCACCCGCGTGCGCGGCGATCCGCGCGTCTGGCTGGCCGGCCAGATCGGCGCCGCCGACCTGCAACGCAGCAGCGGCGTAGAAGCCTTGCCCAGCGCCGCCGACGGGCTGCGCCGCTACGCCGAGTTCGTGCAGCAACGCCGGCAACGGCGCGAAGCCGCGTCGGCCATGAGCGACACCGATCTGCGCTCGACCGAAGCGCAATTCGGCGAGCATTTCCGCCAGCTCGTGCAGGCCGACACGCGTGCGCGCCTCGCCACCGCCGCGCTCACCGAGCGCCCGTTCACTGAGCGGCTGGCGCTGTTCTGGGCCAACCACTTCACTGTCTCGATGGCCAAGGCCAGTGCACGCGGCCTGGTCGGTGCCTTTGAGCGCGAAGCCATCCGGCCGCACATCGCCGGCCGCTTCGAAGACCTGCTGCGCGCGGCCGTGACGCACCCCGGCATGCTGCGCTACCTCGACAACGAACAATCGGCCGGCCCGCATTCGCAGCTCGTGCAGCGGCTCGCGCAACGAGCCCGGCGTGCGAACGACGGTGAAGCGCCGCGCATCACCGGCCTGAACGAGAACCTGGCCCGCGAAGTGCTCGAGCTGCACACACTCGGCGCCGCCGCCGCGCGTGCCGGCAGCTACACCCAGGCCGACGTGACGGCCTTCGCCGCGGTGCTGACCGGCTGGCGCGTGCCGGCATTGGCCTACATGAACGCCACCGGCACTGACAGCCCGACCCGCTTCGAGCCCGCCTGGCATGAGCCCGGCGAGAAGACCTTGCTTGGCAAGCGCTACCGCGAAGGCAGCGAAGCGCTCGGCCAGGTGCTGCACGACCTGGCGCGCCATCCGGCCACGGCCACCTTCATCGCCACGAAACTTGCGCGCCACTTCGTCGCCGACGAACCGCCGCCGGCCCTGGTCGAGCGCTTGGTGCAGACCTGGCGCGCGAGCGATGGCGACCTGCCAAGCCTGTACCGAACCCTGCTCGACTCCCCCGAAGCCTGGCAGCCGGTAGCGGCCAAGCTGAAGAGCCCTGAGGAATGGGTGCTGTCGTGCGTGCGCGTGATGGGCCTGGGCAAGGTCGCGTTCCAGCGCCAGCCCGACGCCGGCATCGCCACCCTCGGCCAGCGCGTGCAGGCCGCGCCTTCGCCCGCCGGCTGGCCCGACAAGGCCGAAGAATGGCTCGGGCCCGACGCGGTGTGGAAGCGCGTCGAATGGGCCACGCGGCTGGCCGATCGCGTCGGCGGACAGGTCGATGCGCGCGCCCTCGCGCAAGCCAGCCTCGGTGCACTGCTGAGTACCGGCACGGCACGCCAGATCGAGCGCGCGGCCGACGCGCCGCAGGCCCTGGCACTGTTGCTGTTGTCGCCCGAATTCCAACGTCGATGAGCTGAGGTCCGCCATGAATCATCTCAATCGCCGCCAATGCTTGCTCGGTGCTGCCGCGTTGGCCTCTCCGCTGTCGCTGACCCTGGCCGCCACCGCGACCAACGCCCGCCTCGACGACGCGCGCTTCGTTTTCGTGCTGTTGCGCGGTGGCCTGGACGGCCTGTCGGCCGTGCCCGCGATCGGCGACGCCGACTTCGCCACGGCGCGCGGACCGTTGGCGAACTTCAGCGCGCCGCCCTTGCCGCTGGATGGCACGCCGTTCGCGCTCCACCCGGCCCTGGGCGCACTGCATGGCCTGTACCGCAACGGTGAGTTGGCGGTGGTCCACGCGACGGGATTGGCGTACCGCGAACGCTCGCATTTCGATGCCCAGCAGGTGCTTGAATCGGGCGGCAGCCAGCCTTACGAATTGGCCACTGGCTGGCTCGGCCGCACACTCGCCGCCCACGGCAATCGCGCTGGCCTTGCGCTCACGACTGCCGTGCCGCTGGTGCTGCGCGGCAGCGAGCGTATCGACACCTGGGCGCCGTCGGCGCTGCCCGAACCCTCGCCCGACTTGGTGTCGCGACTCGAACTCCTCTATGCCGGCGACGCCGCCCTGGCCCAGGCCCTGGCCCGCGCCAAGGCCTTGCGCGAGCAGCCGGGCATGAGCGAGGGCCCAGGTGCCGGCGGCCGTGCCGCGGCCATCGCGCTGGCGAAGAAGGCCGGCGAGCTGATCGGCGCCGCGCAAGGCCCGCGCGTGGCCGTGCTCGAGATGGGCGGCTGGGACACCCATGCCAACCAGGCCGCAGCGGCGGGCGCGCTGGCCAACAACCTGCGCACGCTCGACGCAGCCTTGGCGGCGTTGCGTGACTCGATGCTCGGGGCCGCCTGGTCGCGCAGCGTCGTCGTCGTCGCCACCGAGTTCGGCCGCGAGGTCGCCGTCAACGGCACCCAGGGCACCGACCACGGCAGCGGCGGCGCGGCCTTCGTCCTCGGTGGTGCGGTGCACGGCGGCCGCGTCCTCACCGACTGGCCGGGGCTGGCTCGCTCGCAACGCTACGAAGGCCGCGACCTGCGCGTGACCACCGACCTGCGTGCAGTGCTCAAGGGCGTGCTCGCCGATCACCTGCGCGTGTCCAGCGCAGTCATCGAGCAGACCGTGTTCCCAGGCTCGGCCGACGTGCGCGCGTTGGCGCTACTGCGCGGCTGAAAACCACTTCGTGCCCGGTGGCTGTTTTCGGCCCCTTTGCGGACATACGCGAGCGTGCGCTTTCTCGTGCTGGCGTCGGCGCGCACCCCGCCCGGCGCCTTGCCGGCAATAGCGTCGGTGTTCGACGCCTCGCACACCAACACCGGCTCCGCAAAGCGGAAATTTGACGAGCGCAACGGGCCGTTTCCAGACAGCCGCTGCCATTCGAGCGGATGCGAAGCTACATCGCACAACCCTGCCCGATCAATCGGGCTGGATGTTGTGCAGGCGAATGAAGCTGCCCCAGCTCTGCTGCTCGTCTTTGAGTGATGCCGAGAACTGCTCGGGGGTGTCGAACACCGGCAGCAAAGCTTGCTGTTCGAGCTTGGCCGCCAATGACGGGCTCTTCATCGCCTTGGCGATCTCGTCGGCCATGCGCTTGACCAAGGCCGGCGGCACCTTGGTCGGCACCAGCACCGAGAACGCGGTGAAGGCCTTGATGCCGGGCACGCCGGCTTCAGCGAAGGTCGGCACGCCGGGCAACAGCCGGGTCTTGTCGGTGACCGACAGGGCCAGCAGCTTGCCGGCGTCGATGTGCTGGCGCACGCTGGCCAGATCGGTGAGCATGAACTGCAGGCGGCCGGCGAGCAGGTCTTGGTAGGCCGGGCCGACGCCCTTGTACGGCACATGCGTGAAGCGCGCGCTGGTGGCTTCTTCGATCATGCGCACGCCGATATACAGCGGGCTGCCGACACCGGCGGTGCCGTAGAACAGCGCGGCCGGCTCGCGCTTGCCGCGCTCGATCAGCTCGGCCATGGTTTTCACTTTGGCGTCGGGGTGGGCGACGATGACCATCGGCGCGATCACGCCGCGCGTGACCGGCGCGAAATCGCGCGCCACGTCGTACTGCAGGCTCTTGTACAGCACCGGGTTGATGCCCAGCGACGAGTTCGACGCCACCAGCAGGGTGTAGCCGTCGGCCGCGGCCTGGGCCACCGCGGTGGCGCCGATGGCACCGCTGGCGCCGGGCTTGTTGTCGACGACGAAGCTCTGCTTCAACTGCTCCGTCAGCGCCTGCGCCAGCAGGCGGCCGTAGGTGTCGGTGCCGCCGCCGGGCGACGAGGGCACCACCACGGTCACCGTCTTGGCCGGCCAATCGGCCGGGGCCTGGGCTTGCGACAGCGTGCCGGCGAGGGCCAAGCCCAGGGCCGCGGCGATGCGTTTTGCGTTCATGGTCGATGTCCTCGATATCAGGCTGCGAGCGTAGTGGCGCAGCACAGCCGGCCACAACTCGGTATACCCTGCACGCCATGAGCGCAACACCGCCCGCAGCACAAGCGATCGACGATCTGGTCGATGCCAACCACATCCTGTTCCACCAGGGCATCGTCGATGCTTTCGGCCATGTCAGCGCGCGCCACCCCGAGCGCAGCAACCGCTTCCTGCTGGCGCGCAACGTGGCGCCGGGCCTGGTCGTCGCGGCCGACATCCTCGAGTACGACGTGGCCAGCGGCGAGCCTGTTGCGGCCGGGCCGCCGCGGCAGTACCTCGAGCGCTACATCCACAGCGAAATCTACCAAGCCCGGCCGGATGTGATGGCCGTCGTGCACAACCACTCGCCGGCCGTGCTGCCTTTCGGCCTGGTCAAGGGCGCGCGATTGCGGCCGGTGTGCCACATGTGCGGCTTTCTCGGCGACGGCCCGGCGGTGTTCGAGATCCGCGACAGCGCCGGTGACGCCAGCGATCTTTTGATCCGCAACCGCGAGCTCGGCGCGGCGCTGGCAGGGTCGCTCGGCGACGGCCGCGTGATCCTGATGCGCGGCCACGGCTGCACCATCGTGGCCGAATCGCTGCGGGTGGCGGTCTACCGCGCGGTCTACACCGAGCTCAACGCCAAGCTGCTGCTGCAGGCCCTGCCGCTGGGCGAGGTCACGTACCTCACAGCGGCCGAGGCCGATGCCACGCGCATCACCAACGAGGGCCAGGCCGAGCGGCCGTGGAATTTGTGGAAGCGTCTGGCGCAACGCGCCGACGCCTGATCAGGCCGAATCCAGCCCCGTCAACAGCATCGCGATGCGTTGCGCCATGCGCTCGGTGGCGCCGCGGTGGCTGCCGGCGAAGGCCAGCGCCGCCTCGACCCAGTCGTTGCGGCGCGGGTCGTGGGCCAGGACCACGGCGCGGCGCACGGCGTGGTGCAGGTCCTTCATGCGCACGGCGGCGCCGGCTTCGATGGCGAGCTGCGCGGCGTCCTCGAAATTGAAGGTGTGCGGACCCAGCACCAGCGGGCAGCCGCAGGCCGCCGCCTCGATCAGGTTCTGGCCGCCGAGCGGCGCGAAGCTGCCGCCGAGCAGGGCCACATCGGCCATCGCGTAGTACAGCGGCATCTCGGCCATCGAGTCGCCGAGCCAGACATCGGCCGTGGCCGCAGCGGCTGGCGGCGT
>JANOKY010000549.1:0-3566 GCA_031419635.1 Burkholderiales bacterium
GGCGCTGGGCCGACGTGATGTCCTTCACCATCAACATGGAGCAGATCGGCGACATCATCGAGCGTGTGCTGCAAGACATCGAAGACAAGAAGATCCGCCCGAATCGCAGCTTCTCCGATGCCGGCATGGGCGAGATCTGCCACCTGCACGAGCGCCTGGTCACCAACCTGCGGCTGGGCATGAGCGTGTTCCTCAACGGCGATCTGCGCGACGCTCGAAAGCTGCTCGAAGAGAAAACCCGCTTCGGCGATCTGGAGCGCGAGTACGCCGCGACCCACATCGGGCGCCTGCAAGACCGTTCGGCACAGAGCATCGAAACCAGCTCGCTGCACCTGGATCTGATCAGCGACCTGAAGCGCATCAACTCGCACATCTGCTCATCCGCCTACCCGATCCTCGATTCGGCCGGTGCGCTGACGCAGACGCGGCTGCGCCACTCGGTGCTGGCGCCGCTGGAAGCCGACGAGCCCAGCGATCGATGACCCTCACCTGGCCCGTCATGCTGGCCGTGCTGGCCGGGGCGGTGCTGCACGCAGGCTGGAATGCGCTTGTGAAATCCAGCGGCGACAAGGAGCTCGATACCGCGCTGGTGCACTTCCTCGGCGCCGTGGTGGCGCTGCCGCTGCTGCTCGTCGTTGGCCTGCCGCCGCTGGTGGCGCTGCCCTTCATCGCCGCCTCGCTCGTCATCCACGTCGGCTACTACATCGCGCTGGCCGGGGCCTACCAGCATGGCGAGCTGGGGTTGACCTACCCGATCATGCGCGGCTTCGCGCCGCTGCTGGTGGCGCTGGGCAGCTCGGCGGTGCTCGGCGAAGCGCCCAGCGCAGCGGCCTGGGTCGGCATCGTCGGCATTACCCTCGGCGTGGCCCTCGTCGGCCTGGCCCACCCGGGGCAAACGCTGCACCACCGCAAGGCACTGGGCTATGCCTTCGCCAATGCGCTGATCATCGCCATCTACACCTTCGTCGACGGCAAGGGCGTGCGCGCCACCGTCGCCACCGGCCACATGGCTGTGGCCTACGTGATGCTGCTGTTCGTGCTCGACGGCCTGCCCTACCCGTCGCTGGTGTACTTTCGCCGCGACGCGGCCGGCCGCAACGCGATCCTGGCCTATGCGCGCAAGCGCTGGCCGCTGGCCGCCATCGGCGGCACGGCATCGATCGGCTCCTACGCCATCGCGATGTGGGCCATGACGGTCGCGCCCATCGCCAGCGTGGCGGCGCTGCGCGAAACCTCGGTGCTGTTTGCCGCGTTGCTCGGCGTGTGGTTGTTGAAGGAGAAGTTTGGCCTGCAACGCGGCATCGGCACGCTGGTGATCGTTGCCGGCGTGGTTGCGCTGCGCATAGGCTGAACCAGCCCCGAAGCGGCTTTGCCGCTACCCCTCCAGGGGGCCACGCCTGCGGCCAGGCGAAGCCCGATCCGCGGCGCGCGCTTGGAACTGCGCGAACTCGGTGGCTCAGACACGCATCTGGCCGAGATACCAACGGATGTACGCGTCGACGTTGTATTCCAGTCGCTGCGACAGCGGGCCTGGCACGTAGCCGATCGAGTCGACGCCCTTTTGCTGCCACTTGCAGATGTTCCAGTCCTGCTCGTTGGTGAGGTTCCAGAACGGCAACAGGCGCTCGAGTTGATAGTCGGGGCCTTCCTTGGCCTTGGCGTCGACCAGCCAGTAGCCGCGCATGATCGTCTTGCGTGGGCCGGCCGGCAGCATGCGCGCGGCGACCGCATGGTCGCAGCTTGCGTGGACCCAGAAGTTGGGCAGGCTGCGCAGGCGCAGCACGCCGACCTCTTCGTCCTCGTAGTCGCCCATCAGCGGCGCGACGCGGCTGCCGTCCATCGATTCGGTGACGAAGCCTTCCGCCAGCGGGGTGCGACTGCTGGCGAACCAGAGACCCCGCTCGGGGTCGGGGAAGGTGGCCAGCCCGCCGCCCTGCGGATGCGCGGCGGCGGCACTGTCCAGCGTCCATTTCGCCGCGATGCGGGCGGTCGCAGCGTCGATCTTCTGCCGCACCGCCGGGGATGCGGTCTGTTCGTCGACCACATCGAAGTTCGCTCTGGCATATTGCGGGTGGCAGGGCACGCAGTGAAAGCACTCGCGGTTGTTCTCCCAGACCAGCTTCCAGTTCGCATCGACCTCGTAGTCGACGACGTGCGCCAGCCGGGCGCGCTCGAAGCCCTGCGGTTGGCCCGCCGCCGTGAAGTCCTTGCGCAGACCCTCGATGTCGGGCGGCTCGGCGGCCAGCGAGACGTAGATCAGGCCCGTCACGACCGCTACGCGCAAGGGCCTCAGGCCCAGTTGCGTCTTGTCGACGCCGTCGTGCATGCCATGGCAGGCGCGCAGCTCGCCATTGCGCGCGTAGGTCCACGAATGGTAGGGGCAGACGATGGCGCGCAGGTGCCCGCGGTCTTCACGGCAAAGCTGGGTGCCGCGATGGCGGCAGACGTTGTGAAAGGCGCGCACTTCGCCGTCGTCGCCGCGCAGCACCAGCACGGGCGTCGAATCGACGGCGAAGGTGATGTAGTCGCCGGGTTTGGGCAGCTCGAAGTCGAAACCGGCAAACAGCCAGCCGGCGGACCAGATGCGGCGCACTTCTTCGGCGTAGAGGGCATCGGTCTGGTACAGCTCGCGCGGCATGCCGTGGCCGTCGCGCCGCTTGGCGAGCAACGCTTCGAGTTCGGGCGCGAGTGCGGGGGCAATGGGTATGCGGTGGTCGGTCATGGCAGATCCTTGTCAGGCCAGGATAGCGCTGCGCTCGGGGTCGTACGGCGCGCGCGTGTGGCGCACAGCCGGGTAGTGCTCGCCCATCACTTCGATCGTGAGCTCGGCATCGGCCGACTCATCCGCCGCCAGGTAGGCGCAGAAGATGTTGCGGCCGACGGTGTGGCCGAAGCCGCCGCTGGTGACGCGGCCGAGCACGCGATCACCTGCGAGCACGACTTCGCCGCCATGCAAGGTGGGCTCGGGCGGCGCGGTGAACCAGGCGAGCCGCCGCGCGGGGCCCTTGGCCTTCACGGCCGCGAGCGCGGCGCGGGCCAGGAAGTCTGGCTTGCCGAGCGCAACGCAGAAGCCCAGCCCGGCCTCGTAGGGGTTGTAGTCGGGCGTGATGTCCGAACCCCAGACGAGGTAGTGCTTTTCGAGCCGCAGGGTGTTGATCGCGCGGTAGCCCACATTGGCGATGCCCTGCGCTTGCCCGCAGGCCCAGAGCCGCTCGTAGAGATGCAACGCGTACTCGACCGGCACGTGCAGCTCGTAGCCGAGTTCGCCCAGGTAGGTCACGCGCAAGGCGAGCACCGGCGCGAACGCCAGGTCGAGCTCGCGTGCGCTCATGTAGGGGAAGGCGGCGTTGTCCAGCGGCGCATCGGTGAGTTGCGCCAGCACCTCGCGCGACTTTGGGCCGCACAGGTTCAACACCGCCTTGGCGGAGGTGTGGTCGATGATCAGGGCGCTGCCGTCTGCCGGCAGGTGGCGCTCGATCGTCGAGCGGTCGCGCACGCCTAAAGCGCTGCCGGTGACGAAATAGAAGCGGTCGGCCGCCAGCCGCGTGATCGTCACGTCGGCCTCG
>JANOKY010000550.1:0-15357 GCA_031419635.1 Burkholderiales bacterium
GCCACCGAGGCCGCCACGCCGCCGATCGACAGCGCCGTGCGCAGCGGCCGCCGCTCCATGTTGCGCAGGATCATGCGCAGCGCCGGAGTGATGCGTGTGATGCCGAGCCGCTCGACCAGGGTGCGCCGGTAGTGCCCGGGCGCCTGCGGCCGCATCGCCTCGGCCGGCGCCAACCGTACCGTGGCTAGAATCGCGTTCAGCGTGCCGAGCACGGCAGTGGCTACGGTGATGCCGATGCTGACAATCAGCAGCCACGGTGCGATGCGGTGCTCGAAGCTCGGGAACTGGAAGAATTCGGCGTAGAGGCGCGTGAACATCGTGCCCAGCCAATCGCCCAGCGCCACGCCGAGCACCAGGCCCAGCCCGACGATCACAAGCACCAGCTTCAGGTAATGCGCGCCGATGCTGCGGTTGGGGTAGCCCAGCGCCTTCAGCCCCGCGATTTGCTCGCGCTGCGTGGCCACCAGCCGCGACACCACCACGTTGAGCAGGAAGGCGGCCACGCTGAGAAAGATCGACGGCAGCACGGTGCCGAGCACGCGCTGCTCCTTGAACTCGTTGTCGAGCATCGCGTGCGAGGCCTGGTCTTCGCGGCCGTGGGCGGCGCGCCCGCCATAGCGAGTGAGCTGGGCTGAGAGCTTGTCGATCACCGCGCGCTCCGACGCGCCGGGGGCCAGCTTGACCGCGACGCGGTTGAACGCGCCGTCCATGTCGTAGGCCGCGGCCAGCGCGTCGCGCGGCACCCAGAACACGCCGAAGCCACGCAGGTCGGGCATGCCCATCAGGCCGGCGAAGATGAATTCGGGCGAGAGCGCAATGCCGGCGATCGCCAGCGTGCGGCGCTTGCCGTTGATCAGCGCCGAGATGCGCGCGCCCGGCACCAGGCCGCGCGCATCGGCGAACGCCGCCGACACCAGCGCCGGGATCGCCTGGTCGGTGAGGCGCGTGTCGTCGAGCGCGCGGCCACTGCGCACGGTCACGCGGTTCATGCGCATGGGTGCCTGCGGGTCGACGCCGATCAGTTGGCCGACGACCGGGTCGGCCACGCCCGGCAGCTCGATGCGAACGATCTGTTCGATCGTGGTCTGCACATCGGCCACGCCCGGTGTGGCACGCAAGGTGTCGGCCAGCGCGTTCGGCGCCCGCTTGACGCTGGCGAACACCTCGGCGAAGCGGCCACTGGCATAGAAGCGGTCGCGCGCCAGGGCCAGCGAATCCACCGCCGACAGCGTGGTGATGAAGCCACCCACGCCGCTGGCCACGACCAGCGCGATGGTCAGCGCCTGGCTCCACATCAGACGCAGGTCGCGCAACAGTTTGCGGACGAGGGCTTTCACCAACTCAACTCCGAAGGGCTGATCTTGTGGGCATTGAGTTCGATCTTCTGGATTCGCCCGTCACCCAGGTAGATCACCCGGTCGGCCATGCCGGCGATGGCCGCGTTGTGCGTGATCACGATCGCAGTGGTGCCGAGTTCGGCGTTGATCTTGGCAATCACCTCGAGCACCAGCTTTCCGGTCACGTAGTCCAGCGCACCGGTCGGCTCGTCGCACAGCAGCACCTCGGGGCGTTTGACGATGGCGCGCGCGATCGCCACGCGCTGCTGCTCGCCGCCCGACAACTGCGCCGGGAAATGGTCGCGCCGCGGCGTCAGTCCCACCAGGTCGATGGCCTCGTCGATCGGCATCGGGTCTTTCGCGATGTCGGTCACCAATGCCAGGTTCTCGCGCACCGTCAGACTCGGGATCAGGTTGTAGAACTGAAAGACGAAGCCGACATGCTCGCGCCGGTAGGTGGTGAGCTCGCTTTCGCTGGCCCCCGTGAGCGCATGGTCGGCAAAGCGCACCTCGCCGCTGCTGGGCACGTCCAGCCCGCCCAGAATGTTGAGCAAGGTCGATTTGCCGCTGCCCGAAGCGCCGAGCAACACCACGAACTCGCCGCGGCGGATGTCGAGGTCGACGTCGCGCAGCGCCTGGACTTCGACCTCACCGGTCTGGTAGGTCTTGGTCAGACCGCGGGCAAAGAAGACGGTGGGGGCTGGGGCGGCGCTGGACATCGAAGGCGGTCGCTCGGCGATGGCCGCGATTGTTGTCGGCCCGCCATCGCCGCGGCTTGACGGCCGTCAAGCCAACGCAGCGCGCTGTCAAAGTGCTTCGTCTGGTCACGCGCATCGGCCGGCGCTTGACCCAACTCAAGGGCCGCGTGTCACTCTTGTTTATCGTGCAGGTCGAAACGCCGCAGCCGCCCGACATGGAACCGATCCGCCAGCGCCAGTTCGTCGCGCTGCTCGCCATGGACCGCGACCCTGTACGTGCCCACCGCAGTGCGCGGCCATGAAAGTATCGATGCGCCTGGCGATCCTCGGCGTGATCGTGGCCAGCTTGGTGGCCGCTGCGCTGGTGATCCGTTCGCGCTTCGAGCGTGATCTGACGGTGGCCGCCGAGCGCGCCGCGCAAGCCAGCGCGGTCGTGACCACGCGCTGCGGTCCGATCGAAGTCCAGCAGGCCGGCGAGGGCATTCCGCTGCTGATGATTCACGGCAGCGGCGGCGGCCATGACCAGGGCATGGCCTGGGCGCGTCCGCTGGTGCAGCAGGGCGTGCGCGTAATCGCGATGTCGCGCTTCGGCTACCTGCGCACGCCGCGGCCCGCCGATGCGTCGCCCGAGGCCCAGGCCGATGCCCATGTGTGCCTGCTCGATGCGCTGGGCATCTCCAAGGCCGCCGTCATGGGCGTCTCCGCGGGCGGCCCGTCGGCAATGCAGACCGCGATCCGCCACCCCAACCGCGTCAGCGCCCTGGTGCTGGTCGTGCCCATCGCCTGGAAGCCAGGCACGGTGGCCGATTCCGCGCCGCTGCTATCGGACGGCATGGATGCCCTGCTGCTGCGCCTGCTCGGCTCGGACTTCCTGTTCTGGGCAGCGCTGCACGTAGCACGCGACCCGCTGATCCGCCATGTGTTGGCGACACCGCCCGAGCAGGTGGCCGCCGCGAGCGAACAAGAGCGCGCGCGCGTGAACGACCTCGCCGACCGCATCCTGCCGGTGTCTCGCCGTGCTGCCGGGCTGCGCGACGACACGCGGCTGGGCAAACGCCTCGGCCCCTATGCGCTGGAGACCATCCGCGTGCCGACGCTGGTGGTCAGCGCGCGCGATGACGGCTTCGGCACCTACGCCGCGGCGCAGTACAGCGCCAGCCGCATCGCCGGTGCGAAGTTCATCGGCTTGGACCAGGGCGGGCACCTGCTCGTCGGGCACGACGCCGAGGTCCGCGCCGAAATCGCCAGGCTGCTGGGCGCGGTCGCCATGCCAGGCCGTTCGCCGTCATGATCCGGGCATCGGTGTCCAGGAGGGTGCATGTTCAAACGCATTTCGATCGGGGTCACATGCTTGGCGCTGCTGATGGCGCCGTGCGCGCAGGCCGACGAAGCCCAGCCCGCCAAAGAGCGCCACGTCGGCTCCGACACCTTCGTCGTCGGCGGCTCGGTGCGCATCGATCAGCCGGTGCCGGGCGACCTGATCGCCGCCGGCGGCAACGTCGATGTCGACGCGCCGGTGGCCGGCGACGCGATACTGGCTGGCGGCAACCTGCGCGTCACCGCCAAGGTCGAGCAGAGTGTGTATGCCGTCGGCGGCCGCTTGATCCTCGATGCCCCCATCGGCCGCAACCTGCGTGTCGGTGGCGGCCAGGTCGATGTCGGCCCGATGGCCGCGGTGGCCGGCAACGTCACCGTCGGCGGCGGCCAGGTGACGCTGCGCGGGCCGGTCAAGGGCTCGGTCACGGTCGGCGGCGGGCGGGTGTTGATCGACGGGCCGGTCGACGGCGATGTGGTCTCCAACGCCGGCCGCCTGACGCTCGGGCCCAACGCGCGCCTGGCCGGCAAGCTCAGCTACCGCAGCGACGAGCTGGTGCGCGACCCGGCCGCGCAGGTGGCCGGCGCCATCGAACGGCTGCCCTTGCCCGGGCGCGGCGCCGCGGCGCGCAGCCAGGGCGATTGGGGCGAGCAGGCGCGCCACGCCGGGCCGTCGTGGCTGTGGACCCTGGGCCTGATGGCCATCGCCGCCATTGTCGTCGCCGCGCTGCCCGTCACCTCGCAGCGCGCGGCCGATGGGCTGCGCGCGCGATTCGGCTGGAGCCTGTTGTGGGGCTTCATCGCGCTGGTCTGCATCCCCGTGGCGGTGCTGACCCTGCTGGTCAGCATCGTCGGTATTCCGCTGGCCCTGCTGCTGCTGTTGCTGTACTTCGCGCTACTGCTGCTGGGGTATGTGACCAGCGGCATTGCGCTCGGGCAATGGCTGTTGGTGCGCTTCAAGGCCGATGCCGTGGCCCGCAACGGCTGGCGCATTGCCAGCGCGATGGCCGCCGTGCTGCTGCTGGCCCTGCTCGGCAACGTGCCCTTCGTCGGCGGCTTGGTTGCGCTGCTCGCGGTGCTGGCCGGCATCGGCGGCATCGCCCTGTTGTTCGCGTCGCGCAAGGCCGTGGCGGCGTCAACACCCGCAGCGCCGCCGTAACGTCGGTCCCCACGCCGCCGCAGGCTGCGCTACGGCCTGTCGTCGCCGCAAATGCCCGGCTCGGGGTAGCCCACGCTCTGCGCCAGCAGCACCTGCTGGCCGGGCCTCAAGGCCATGGCCGCGCTGAGCGCTTCGCGGTCGACCCAGGCGCGCAGCACGCTGGCCAGGCCCATCGATGCGCAGCACAGGTACACGTTCTGCGCCATCGCGCCGGCCGCGACCCAGGCGTAGGCCTGGCATTGCTCGGCCTGCACCCACGGCACGGCGCGGTGGTCGGCCACGAACACCAGATCCAGCGCGGCCACGGCAGGGAAGTCCTGGTTGCCTGTGAGGGCACGTAGGTCGCGCGGCACCGTCAGGTGCAGCCGGTGCCCAGCCGGGTCGTAGAGGCACAAGCCGGCCGGCAAGGCGACGTAGACATCGATGGCCTGCAGCGCCAGCGCCCGGGGCGCCGTGCGCCCGTCGCTCTGCGGCCGGTTGACGCCGCAGGCCGCCCACAGCAGGTCGGCCAGCACCGGCTCGGGCAGGGTCTGGCTGGCGAACGCGCGTTGTGATCGCCGCCGTTGCAGGGCCTGCATTAGCGGCAGACCGCCGCCCACGCGGGGTGGCGGCAGGGCCCGTGTTGCCAGCCGCGCGCCACCCCCGGGTTCGGGCTTGGCGCCCGGTTCGCCACCCGCGCTGAGCGCTGCTTTATCAATCCGAGGGTTCATGGTTTGAGCCGGTTGCGGCCCCTGGTCATCGGTCCGCGCAGGGACCACTTTGTAGTGGCAGTGCAGCGCGCTTGCGTTGATGCACGTCAGTCCCGGCGGCGCGGTCCGGGCGCTGGGCCCGCCTGTGGCCGGCGCGCCCTTCAACGCGCACAGCGCAGAATTGCCGCGCCCGTCACCCGGCCCTCGCGCAGGCGGACCAGCGCCAGGTTGGCGTCGCGCAGTTCGTAGCGCTCGGTGGTGCTGACCAACGCGTGCTCGGCGGCCCAGGCGAAGAACTCCTCGCCGTCACGCCGCGTCAGGTTGGCCACCGAGCGCAGGCAGCGTTCGCCCCACAGCAGGCGGTAGGGCAGGCGCGGAATGTCGCTCATGTGGATGCCGGAACAGACGATGCTGCTGCCGGGCTGGCTGTGTTGCAGCGCCAGCGGCACCAGTTCGCCAACCGGCGCGAACAGCAGCGCGCCGTCCAGCAGCGTGGGCGGGGCTTCGTCCGAAGCGCCGGCCCAATGCACGCCGAGCGCGCGGGCGAGCGATTGCGCTGCCTCGTCGCCCGGCCGCGTGAAGGCGTACACGCGCCGGCCCTGCTGTAGCGCCACCTGCGCGGTCAGGTGCCCGGCGGCGCCGAAGCCGTACAGGCCGAGCGTGCGGGCATCGCCGGCCATGCCCAGCGCGCGCCAGCCGATCAGGCCGGCGCAGAGCAGCGGCGCGGCCTGCTCGTCGCTGTAGCGCTCGGGCAGCGCGAAGCAGAAGGCTTCATCGGCGAGCATGAACTCGGCATAGCCGCCGTCGACCGTCAGGCCGGTGAAGCTCGCAGCCGAGCACAGGTTCTCGCGCATCCCGGCGCAGAACGTGCAGGCGCCGCAACTGCGGTGCAGCCACGGCACGCCCACACGGGCACCGAGCGCGAAGCGGCGGCAACCGTCGCCGCGCGCGACGATGCGGCCCACCACTTCATGGCCCGGCACGATCGGCAGCGCGGGTGGTGCGAGTTCGCCGTCGACCAGATGCAGGTCGGTGCGGCAGACGCCACAGACCTGCACGCTCAGCAGCAATTGGCCGCGGCCCGGCGCGGGCGTTTCGCGTTCGACGGCGCGCAGCCTCGGGTCGCCGGCTTGCGTCAACGCCATTGCGGTATAGCGCGGCGGCAGAGCGTTCATTGCATGCCTTTTCCGTCAGGCCAGCACCCCGCCACCGGCCGGCGCAGCGAAGGCGGCAGCGTGGGCCCGCGGCCGAAGCGCACGACAAGGTCGGGTCGCAGTCCGTCGACGCCGAGCCACGACGCGAGCTGCGGGCGCAGGGCGGCCACCTCGACCGGCTGGTTGAGGAAGGCGTTGCGGATGCCCAGGGCTGCAGTTTGCAGCGCGAAGCGCTCGTCGCAGCGGCCGGCCTCGACCCAATGCGCCTTGTCGGCGGCTTCGGCGATGAAGACCGCCACGCCGGCCGAGCTGCGCAGTTGTCGCGCGCATTTGTCGTTCTCGGACTTGGCAGTCAGCACCAGTCCGAGCAAGGGGCCGGCGATCCAGCGCGGCAGGTTCGGATTGCCCGACGAGCCCGAGTACAGGCCGTCGCCCAGGCGCAACGCCTCTTCGTCGCCGAAGCGGATCCAGGCCTTGAGTTCGGCGACGAAGGCGGGGTCGTTCAAATGCGCGGTGTTGCCTGCCACCACGTACTGCAGTGTCTGCTCCAACGCGGGACGGTTGGTGCGCAGCATCACGCGCACACCGCAGCCGCTGCCGGCGCCTTCGAGCAGGTGCAAGTTGTCGGTCGACAGCGGCATGCCGTCATAGTCGCCACGCGTGCATTGCCGCTCGGCGATGGCCTGGAACAACGGCGAGGCGATGACCGCCGTCGGCTCCAGGGCGACGACGACACTGCCATCGCCCGCCGGCTCGAACCGCGGCTCGGCGCGCAGGCCGTGGGCCTGCGCGGCTTGCACCAGGTTCTCGGCGGCGCAGCCGAGCGATACCCAGAGGTGATGGTCATCGGGGTCGACCACCGGGCAGCGCCGCGACAGGTCGGGCTCGACCGCGATCGCGATCGCGATCACGTGCGCTTGCACGCGGAACTTCCAGCATTGGGTGTTGTGGCTCGACGGTGCCAGCGTGGCGTAGCGCACCAGTTCGCTCAGCAGCGCGGCGCGGTCGCCGGGTGCCACCGTGCCATGGCGCCAGATGGCTTGCGCAGCCTGCGCGTGGCCGGCACCCGGCGAACAGGCCAGCAGGGCGGGTGCGCAGGCGGCGCCGAGGAGGGTGTGTCTGCGGGTCAGCATGGGGGCTCGCGCATGCGGCGGGTTGTTGCCATGCCGAGTCTGCGAAAGCGTGGACGCGGTGGGCTTGAGCGCGGTCAACCGAGCCTCACCGCGCGGCGTCGATCTCGCCCCTGTCCCAGCCATTCCCAGCGACGCGGGATGGGGTCACGCGCTCAGCTTGTGCCAGCGGGCAGGCACAGCGCGATGGCTCGCGCCAGGTCGTGCCGGGTGTAGGGCTTGCCGAGCATCGGCCAGTGCAGCGGTGCGCCGTCGGCGTCGCTGGTGGCCAGGTGGCGCGAGTAGCCCGAGGTCAGCAGCACGGCCAGTGCCGGGTACTGGGCACCGACGCGGCGCGCGAGTTCATGGCCATCCATGCCGGCGCCGAGCATGATGTCGCTGAACAGCAGGTCGAAGCGCTCGGCGCGTGCCAGTTCGAGCAGGGCGGCCTCGGCGGTGGCGCAGGCCAGCACCTCGCAGTCCATCGAGCGCAGGAAGGCCTGCGCCACGCTGCGCACGTCGGCGTCGTCTTCGACCAGCAGCACGCGCAGGCCGCGCGGCAGCGCGGCGGCATGCGCGGTGGCGCCAGCGTCGTCCACGGCGGCGGCCGGCGCCAGCGCCGGCAGGTAGATCGTCAGCAAGGTGCCCAGGCCGGGCGTGCTGTCGAGTTCGATGTGGCCGTGCGATTGCTTGATGAAACCGTAAACCGTGGACAGGCCCAGGCCGGTGCCGCGGCCGGCCTCCTTGGTGGTGAAGAAGGGCTCGAAGGCGCGGTCGAGCACCTCGGGCGCCATGCCGCTGCCGTTGTCCTGCACGCTGAACCAGACCCAGGCGTCGGCGCTCGCGGCGTCGTCGCTTTCGCCGTCGAGCGCGCCCGGCGTGGTGCTCGGGCCTTCGACCTCCGGGGCGTCGCCGCTGCCGCAACGCAACAGCAGCGTGCCGCCGCCCTCCATCGCGTCGCGGGCGTTGACGGCCACGTTGAGCAGGGCCGACTCGAGTTGCACCGCGTCGGCCAGGCAGCGCGGGCAGGTGGCCGGGGTCTGCACGGCCACGCGGATGTTCTCGCCCAGCGTGCGGCGCAGCATGTCGGCCAGCGAATGCAGCAGCGCGATCGGGTCCACGGGGGTGGGCTCGAGCGACTGGCGGCGGGCAAAGGCCAGCAGCTTGCCGGTCAGGTCGGCGCCGCGCTGGCCGGCGCGCGCGGCGGCGGCCACCAGTTGGCGCGACAGCGCGTCGTTGCGCACGGCGGGCTGCTCTTCCAGCAATTGCAGGTTGCCCTGGATGACAGTCAGCAGGTTGTTGAAGTCATGCGCCACGCCGCCGGTGAGCTGGCCCACCGTTTCCAGCCGCTGCGCGTGGCGCGCCTGCGATTCGGCCTGCGCGCGCTGCAGGCTGGTTGACAGCAGCGTGGCCAGCGCGGCCAGGAAGGCCACTTCGTCGTCGCCGAACTTGCGCGGCTGGTCCGACCAAGCATCGAGCACGCCGATGACCTTGCCGCGGTCGACCAGCGGCACCGCGGCGCCGCTGCGCGCGCCGGCCGCGAGCACTTGCGCCGGCAGCTCGAAGCGCTTTTCGTCGGCGAAGTCGGCCACCACCATGGGCGCGCGCTGGGCCACAACGAAGCCGGCGGCCACGTCGGTTCGGTTCGGCACCACGCTGTGCTCGGCCAGCTCGGCATTCACGCCGGCATAGCTGGCCATGCGCAGCTCGAGCTGGTTGGGCGCGAGCAGCAGCACCGACACGGCTTGCACGTCGAGTGCCTCGCGCACCACGCTGGGCATGCTTTGCAGCAGTTCATCGGGGTCGAGCGTGTCGACGGCGATTCGGCCGAGCTGGACCAGGTGCTCGTTGTAGCGGGCGCGCTGCATCGCCCGCTTGACGCGTGGATAGTCGCCGATGCCGCGCAGCGAGGCCACGACGTAATCGACGCCGGCCACGCGCAGCGGGCTGAGCGCGATCTCGACCATCACCTGGCTGCCGTCGGCGCGCCGCGCCATCAGCTCGAGGTCGGTGCCCATCGGCCGCGCCTTGGGCGCGTGCGCATAGCTGTGGCGGAGGGCAGCGTGGCGCGGCGCCACAGCGTCGGGCACCAGCACATCGACCGCCAGGCCTTCGAGCGCCGCCACGCTGTAGCCGAGCACCGTGGCCGCGGCCTGGTTGGCCAGCACGATGCGGCCGGCGGGGTCGACCAGCAACACACCGTCGGGGTAGGCGTCGAACAGGCCGACAAAGACCTGCGGGTCGTTGGCGTGCGCGGGTGGGGTCACTGGAGCACCCTGCGGCCTTCGGCCGTTCCCGCCGGGCGGGAGCGTTCGCACTTGGGGCGGCCCGGCGTGATCACCTTTCGCTCACCGCAACCACCAGGATGTAGCCCGCGCTGCGCACCGACTTGAGGATCTGCGGATTCTGCGCATCGGCTTCGAGCTTCTTGCGCAGGCGGCCGATCAGCACATCGACGGCGCGGTCGAACGGCGCGGCTTCGCGGCCGCGCGTGCGTTCGAGCAGGAAGTCGCGCGACAGCACCCGGCCCGGGTGCTGCACGAACACTGTCAGCAGGTCGAACTCGCCGCTGGTGAGCGCGACTTCGTTGCCGCCGGGGCCGAGCAGGCAGCGGGCCGCGGTGTCGAGGGTGTAGCCGGCGAAGTGGTGGCCGGCGCGTGGGCGCTGGCCGCCGTTGGAGCCATTGCCATTGGGGCCTGCGGCGGATGCAACCGTGGCAACGGCCGCCGCGGGCTCAGTGCGCCGCAGCACCGCCTTGACGCGGGCCAGCAACTCGCGCAGATCGAAGGGCTTGGTGATGTAGTCGTCGGCACCAATCTCCAGGCCGACGACTTTGTCGACCGCATCGCCGCGGCCACTGACGATGACCAGGCCGACGCCGCCGCATTCGCGCACCTGCCGCGCAATGGCCAGGCCGTCTTCGCCGGGCAGGCCCAGATCGAGCAGCACCAGCGCCGGCATGTCCTGCTGCATCAGCGCCATCAGGGCTCGGCCGTTGTGCAGCTCGCTGACGCGGTAGCCGTGGCTGCCCAGGTAGGTGGCGAGCAGCGCCGTGATGTCGGGCTCGTCGTCGAGGAGGGCGATGTGGGCGAGTGGCACAGGCCGAAGTATGCCGTGCCATGCCCAGTCGCCAGACGGGCGACCCGCGATGCACGCCGTGCAGGCCTTACCCAGCGAACGCCGCGGAACCGGCTCCGCCGGGCCGCTGGCGTGCCCCCTCGAGGGGGAGCGGCGCAGCCGCAACGGGGGTGGGTCTAATGCGTCATCAGCACCGGCACGGTCATCGCGCGCAGCACCGTGCGCGTGGCGCCGCCGAGCATCCACTCGCGGGCGCGGCCATGGCCATAGCAGCCCATCACCAGCAGGTCGGCCTGCAGGTCGGCGGCCTGCGACAGCAGCAGCTCACCCAGTTCGCGCGTCGGCCGGCCGCCGCGGTGCACGGTGGCGGCGATGCCGTGGTGGCGCAGGTAGGGCTCGATGGCCACCGGCGCCGGCTCGTTGCCGACATCGGCCGCCTCCTGCCATACCGCCACATGCACGTGCTTGGCGCGCTGCAGGATCGGCAAGGCTGCGGTCACCGCGCGGGCCGATTCGGGCGTCGGCTTCCAGGCGATCAGCACGCTTTGGCCGAGCGTGGCGCCGACGCCGATGTAGGGCATCACCAGGCCGGGCTTGCCGCTCTCGATCAGCACCGCGGCGGCGAAATCGGGAGGCACCCCCGAGTAGGCTTTCGGCGCCGGGTCGTGCTGGGCCAACACCAGCAGGTCGGCCGCCCAGGCCTGCCGGGTGAAAGCGTGCACGGGTTCGTCGGTGGTCTCGAGCCAGGTCGCATTGACGGCGGCGCCGCCGGCCTGGCGCGCATGCTCGAACGCGGTCTTGACGCGCTCGCGCTGTTCGGTCTCATAGCTCATCAGCAGCGCCGCGGCCTGGCCTTCGCCGCCAAAAGCGAAGGGGTACTGCAACACGGCGGGCAGCACCGCGTACAGCGCGTCCAGGCGCGCACCATGGGCAGCGGCCAAGCGCCCGGCCAGTTGCAGCCGCTCGGCGCCGTTGCTTGCTGCGTCCAGGTGCAGCAGGATCGATTTCAAGTCGCTCATGGCCGTGCTCCTTCAAGGGCAATGCCGACGCTAGGCCAGGCGTCGGCCAAGCCGTTTGACGCTGCGCAAGCCAGGCCCGCCCGCGCTGCCCGGAATCGAAACGCCGGCTGGCGCTGATCGCCACGGAGCCTTGGCGGCGCCGACGATATGGCGCAGCATGCGTGCACGATGACCGCCCACGCCGCGCCCCCCTTCGATGCCTGGTCCTGGTGGCAGGCCTGCCAGCAGACCTGGTCCGCGGGCCTGTGGCCGGCCACCGCGCAGGCACTGCGCGAACAGCGGCTCGCGGCCCTGATCGAATGCGCCTGCCGCGACTCGCCGTTCTACCGCCGCCGCGCGCGGGGCCCGCGCCTGGCCGACTTCGCGCCGGTCAGCAAGGCCCTGCTGATGCAGCACTTCGACGACTGGGCCACCGACCGGCGCATCACCCGCGCTGCGGCGGCGGCCTTCATCGCCGACCCGACGTGCGTGGCCGATGCCTGGCTCGGCGAGTACCTGGTCTGGACCAGCTCGGGCACCAGCGGCGTGCCGGGCTGGTTCGTGCAGGACGCGCGATGCCTGGCGGCCTACGATGCCATCGACGCGCTGCGCCTGCGCGGCGCCGGCCCGCTGCCCGGCAGCCTGGGCGCCTGGGGCCTCGGCCAGCGCTTCGCCTTCGTCGGCGCCAGCGGCGGCCACTTCGCCGGGCGCGTGAGCATCGAGCGGCTGCGCCGCATCGTGCCGGCGGGCCTGCGGCCGCAGATCGAGTTGCTGTCGGTGCAGCAGCCGCTGCGCCAACTCGCCGCCGCATTGCAGGCGTTGCAACCCAGCGTGCTGATCACCTACCCGAGCTGCGCCGCGGCGCTGGCGCCATTGCAGCAGGCCGGCGCGCTGCAATTGCACCTGCGCGAAGTGTGGGTCGGCGGCGAGCAGTTGTCGGCCGCGCAGCGGGCGCAGGTGCGCGCGGCCTTCGGCTGCGTCGTGCGCAACAATTACGGTGCCTCGGAGTGCTTTTCGATCGCCTGGGAATGCGCCCAGGGCCGGCTGCATGTCAACGACGATTGGGTCATTCTCGAACCCGTCGACGAGCGATTGCGCCCGGTGCCCGACGGCGTGCTGTCGCACAGTGCCCTGCTGACCAACCTGGCCAACCGCTGCCAGCCGCTGATCCGCTACCGCCTGGACGACCGCATCCGCCGCCTGCCCGACGCTTGCCCCTGCGGCAGCGCCTTCAGCGTCATCGAAGTGCAGGGCCGCAGCGCCGACACGCTGACCCTGCACGACGCGCAGCGGCGCGCGGTGACGATCCTGCCGCTGGCGCTGGAGACGGCGATCGAAGAGGGCGCGCAGGTGACGCAGTTCCAGGTCATCGGCCGGCGCGGCGGCGCGCTCGAGCTGCGCTTCGAGCCCGATCTGGCCGAAGCCCGCGCCGCCTTCGAACGCTGCCGCGGCGCCATCGACGCCTTCCTGGCCGAGCACGGCGTGGCACACACGCGCGTGAGCTTCAGCCGCGAGGCGCCGCTACAGGGCGGCGGCAGCGGCAAGCTGCGCCGGGTGATCAGCCGGGCTTAACGCGCCAACTCGAAGCCGATCGACTCGACCTGCCCGCGAGTAGGGGTAGGGCCCGGCCGGCAGCAGCCAGGCGGCTTCGCCCTGCATCGGGGTCAGCCTGCCGCCGCGTTCTGCGCAGCCGCTCGGTGTCGCGCGGCCATTGCCACGCGCCCCCGGCCAGCGCGGCGCCCAGCGCCAGCAGCAGGGCCAAAACAACAGCGATGCCGAGGGGCATGGGCGAGCGTCCTGGGTCGATGCAGCCATCGTAGGCAGCGCGGGTGGGCGCAAGTTGAGGCGCGTCAATGCGCCGAGGGCTGCGATGCAGTCTGCTAGGCCGATGGGATGCAAGGCATCCGGCCTCGAAAGGCGGCGATGAAAAACTGGCTGGTGGTGGCCAACGCGTCTCGTGCGCGCGTGCTCGAAGAGAGCGACAAGCCGGGTTCCTACGTGCATGTGGCCGACTTGGTGCATCCGCAAAGCCGGCAGAAGGGCGTGGACCTGGCCAGCGACCGGCCCGGTCATGCGCATGCCGAAGGCGGCGGGCTGGCCGGCACGTCGTTCGCGCCGCACACCGACCCGCGCGAGCGCGAGCACGACCGTTTTGCGCGCGAAGTGGCGCAGCGGCTCGACGCCGGCATTGCCGCGCACCACTGCGCCGGCCTGGTGCTGGTGGCGTCGAGCCCGTTCCTCGGCCACCTCAAGGCGCACCTGGGTGAACAGGCCAGGAAGGCCGTCGTGCGCACGCTCGATGCCGACTACACCGCGCTCGACGAACGCGAACTGGCGGTGCGGCTGGCGGGCACGTAGCGCACGCGCGCTTTTGGGGATGCGGCGCAAGGGCGTGCGCCGCGCCACGGAACTGCGGCCGCTTTCACTCCTTGTTCGGGCGCTGCCGCCGCTGCCGTTGGCGCAAGCTGTGGTGATCGATTCCAACGTGCCGAACCAGCCCAGACATGAGCGCCATGCCCTTCACCGCCGGCCTGAAGCTGGGCCCCCGCTCGCTGCGCCATACGGCTCTCGGCTCGGTGGCTGTGCTGGCCTGCATTGCGCTGGCCGCGACGGGGGTTCACATCGCGATGGACGATATCGGCACCGGCTACTCGAGCCTGGCTTCGTTGTGGCGCTTCCCCTTCGATAAGGTCAAGATCGACCGCGCCTTCACCAAGGGCGTGGACAGGATCAGCGCGTCAGCCAAGCCAACACCGAATCGGCGAAGCGGCCATAGGGCGGCACGAGGTATTTCAACGCTGTGAAGCGGGCCTGGTGGAAGACCGGGCGCAGCTTGGAGAAGGTCTCGAAACCCTCGCGGCCGTGGTAATGGCCCATGCCCGATGCACCGACGCCGCCGAACGGCAGGTCGTGCTGGCCGACATGCAGCAGCGCGTCGTTGACGGTCACGCCGCCGGACATCACGCGCTCGATCAATCGGTCCAGGGTGGCGCGGTCGTGGCTGAAGGGGTAGATCGCCAGTGGCCGCGGGCCGGCGTTGATCTGCGCGATCACCTGCTCGATGTTGTCGTAGGCCAGCAGCGGCAGGATCGGGCCGAAGATTTCCTGCTGCATCAGCAGGCTGTCGGCGGGCGCATCCAGCACGATGTGCGGCGCGATCTTGCGCGTGTCGCGGTCGAACGCCGGGCCGGGCAGCAGCGGGATCACGGTGGCGCCGCGCTCGCGGGCATCGGCCAGCAGGTGCAGCAGGCGGTCAAAGGAAGGCGTGTCGATGATCGCGGTGTAGTCGGGCGAGGCCAGGCTGGGCAAACGCGCCGGCACGATCCGCCGTGCCATCTCCACAAACTCGGCGATGCGCGCGCGCGGCAGCCAGGCGTGGTCGACGCTGGTGCAGATCTGGCCGGCGTTGAGGCACTTGACGAACAGGATGCGCTCGGCCGCGGTGCGCAGCGGGAAATCGTCGCAGACGATGGCCGGCGCCTTGCCGCCCAGCTCCAAAGTCACCGGGCACAGATTCGCCGCCGCCGCGGCCATCACCGCGCGGCCGGTGCGCCCCGACCCGGTGAACAGCAAATGGTCGAAGGGCAGTTGCGAGAATTCGACGCCGACGCCACCGGTCTCGTCGAAGAATTGCAGCTTTTCCGGCGCGAAGTAGGCCGGCATCTTCTCGATCAGCAGCGCTGCCAGGTGGCGCGAGTTCTCGCTCATCTTGATCATCGCGCGGTTGCCGGCGGCAAACACATAGGTCAGCGGCAGCAGGCTCAGGTTGAGCGGGAAGTTCCACGGCACGATGATGCCGACGACGCCCAGCGGCTGCGGGA
>JANOKY010000551.1:0-3585 GCA_031419635.1 Burkholderiales bacterium
GTTCCACATGTGCTCGCAGCACCTCGGCCTGGACCCGCTCTACGCCGAGGTCAAGGAGCGCGTCGCCGACATGAACAGCTACCTCGACGCCGACAGCCTGCGCCGCCAGGCCAACACCGTCGTGCGCCTGACGGTGGTCACCATCCTCGGCCTGATTGGCACCGTGACCACCGGCTTTCTGGGCATGAACCTGCTGGCCGAAGCCGACGCGCCGCTGGCGCGCAAGCTGCTGGTCTTTGGCGCGGTGTTCGTGGCCACCATCGCGCTCACCGCCTACACCATGGCCAAGTCCAAGGGCCTGTCAGATTTTCTCGATGCGCTGTCCGACGACCGGCTGTCGGTGTGGATGAAAACCAAGGCCCTGGCGGCCGTGTGGCGGCGGCGCAGCGATTGAGCGTTTCGCAAGCTGCCGACTTCAGCGCTGCTGCAACAACTGCGCCGCCACCGCCGCGGCGATCACCTCGGGCTCTTTGCCGACGACGCCGGCCACGCCGATCGGGCTGGTGATGTGCGCCAGCTCGGCCGCGGCAAAGCCGCGGGCTTCGAGGCGGTGGCGAAAGCTGGCCCATTTGCTCTTGCTGCCGATCAGGCCGATGAAGGGCAGGTCGGCGCGCTCGCGCTGGCGTTGCAGGCAGGCGGCGACGATGTCGAGGTCTTCGGCGTGCGAGAAGCTCATCACCAGCACGCGCGAGTGTGGCGCCAGGTCGCCCACCGCAGCCTGCACCGGCGCTGAATGCTCGGTGGCGATCCAGCGCGGCAGGCCCGCCGGGAAGACCTCGTTGCGGCTGTCGATCCACTGCACCCGCACCGGCAGCGGCAGCAAGGCCTGCACGATGGCGTGGCCGACATGGCCGCCGCCGAACAGCGCCACGGGCAGGCGCTGGGCGTCGGCCGCGGCTTGCAGACGCGCGCGCACGGCCGCGCTGTCGGCCGGCAGCAGCGACTCGAAGCGCAGGTGCACCACGCCGCCACAGCATTGGCCGAGCGAGGGGCCGAGGGCGAAGCGACGCAGTGGTTCGATCGCCTCACCGCCGAGTGCGCGGCGGGCGATGGCCAGGGCGTCGAGTTCGAGGTGGCCACCGCCAATGGTGCCCACCAGCGCATCTCCAAACACCGCCATCCAGGCGCCCGCTTCGCGCGGCACGGAGCCTTGCGTCGAGTCAACCGACACCAGCACCGCCGGCTCGCGGGCCAGCCGCTCGACGAAAGCGTCGATCAGCGCTGGCTGCATCAGGGCTTGAGGTCGGCCGCCTTGATCGCCGGCCCCCAATCGGCCACCTGCTTGGCGACGAACTGGGTGAACTCGGCGCTGCCCATCTTCACGGTGGTGATGCCAAGTTCTTCGAAGCGCTTGACGATCGCCAGATCGGCGACGATGTCGGCCAGGGCTTTGCTCAGTTTGTCGGTCACTTCTTTGGGCAGGCCGGCCGGGCCGGAGACGCCGAAATAGTTCTCGGCCACCAGTTGCGGCAGCCCGAGCTCGACCACGGTCGGCACTTCGGGCAGCAGCGGCGAACGGGTGCGGGTGGTCACGGCCAGGGCCTTGATCTGGCCGGTCTTGACCATCGGCACGAAGGCGGTGATGACGTCGATGCCGACAGGGATGGTGCCGGCGATCAAGTCCGTCGTCATCGGCGCGCCGCCGCGGTACGGCACATGGGTCATGTTGATCTTCATCGCCGCCTTGGTCATCTCGCCGACGATGTGGCCGATCGAGCCTGGGCCGCCGCTGCCGAAGGCATAACCCGGCGTTGCAGCCGCCTTGGGCAGATCCTTCAGGCTGGCGGGGCCGGTCTTCGGGTTGGCCATCAGCAGCACCGGCGCCACGCCGAGCATGGCGATGTGGGTGAACTGCGCCACCGGGTCATAGGGCGGCTTGGGCACCGTGAACGGGCCGATCGATGTCGGCGTCGAATTCGACAGCATCAGGGTATAGCCATCGGGTGCGGCGCGCACCACTTCGGCGCCGCCGATGGTGCCGCCGGCACCCGGCTTGTTGTCGACGATCACCGCCTGACCCAGGGCCTTGGCCAGCGGTTCGGAAATGACGCGGGCGACGATGTCGCTGGCGCCGCCGGCAGCGAAGGTGACAACGATACGGATCGGCTTTTCGGGCCAGGCCGCCAACGCAGTCAGCGGCAACGTGAATGCCGCGGCAGCCGCAGCGAGAACATGACGGCGCATGAACATGGACTTCTCCTTGTTGAAAAATGCTTGGCCTGGCGTTCGCAAGCGCCGTGCCTAACTGCCGCGGTAGGTGCTGTAGCTCCACGGGCTCACCAGCAGCGGTACGTGATAGTGGCCGGCCACATCGGCGATGCCGAAGTCGAGCGGCACGACATCGATGAACGGCGGCTCGGCCAGGGCCGTGCCGCGGGCGCGGAAGTACGGCGCCACCTCGAACAGCAGGCGGTAACGGCCGACGGCCATCGCCGCGGCGTCGAGCAGCGGGCCGTCACTGCGGCCGTCGGGATTGAGGACGATGCGGCGCAAGGTTACCGGGCCGCTGGCCTCGAGGCGTTGCAACGTGACCTGCATGCCGGCGGCAGCGCAGCCGTTGGCGGTGTCGAGGACATGGGTGCTGAGGTGGCCCATCGGGGTTGGCACAAGTGGCGGAATGTCGATGGCAAAAGTGTATACAGTTTGGCATACACGTCAATCGGTGGCGGCGCTTTGGTGGCGGTTTTGGGTGCCACTGAGCCCGGCCATGGTGCAACACCCAGGGCCGCGGTGCGCATGGAACTTGCACAATCGCGGCAGCCTCCCGCCCTGCTTGTTCCCGGAGAAAACGATGCCGAATGTGTTGACGCGCCGCGCCCTGTTGGCCTTCGCCTTGCTTTGCACCGCGCCGCTGGCCGCCCAGGCGCAGGCCGCCACCCCCATCAAGTTCCAGCTCGATTGGCGCTTCGAGGGGCCCGCCGCGCTCTTCCTCGGCGCTGCCGCCAGGGGCCACTACAAGGCCGCGGGCCTGGACGTGAGCATCGACGCCGGCAACGGCTCGGGCGGCACCGTGACGCGGGTGGCCTCGGGCGCCTACGACATGGGCTTCGCGGACCTTGCGGCGCTGATGGAATTCCACGCCAATAACCCCGACAGCCCGAACAAGCCGGTGGCGGTGATGATGGTCTACAACAACACGCCGGCCTCGGTCATGGCGCTCAAGAAGAGCGGAATCACCAAGCCGGCTGACCTGGCTGGCAAGAAGCTCGGTGCCCCGGTGTTCGACGCCGGCCGCCGCGCCTTCCCGATATTTGCCAAGGCCAACAACGTGGGCGCCGTCAACTGGACCGCGATGGATCCGAGCCTGCGCGAGACCATGCTGGTGCGCGGCGACATCGACGCCATCACCGGCTTCACCTTCACGTCGTTGTTGAACCTGGAAGCGCGCGGCGCCAAAGCGGCTGACGTGGTGGTGCTTCCCTACCCCGACTACGGCGTCAAGCTGTATGGCAACGTGGTGATTGCCTCGCCCAAGATGGTCAAGGAAAACCCGGCCGCGGTGAAAGCCTTCCTGTCGGCCTTTGCCAAGGGCGCCAAGGAAGTGATCGCCAATCCGGCCGTGGCCATCGAATCGGTCAAGGCGCG
>JANOKY010000552.1:0-4058 GCA_031419635.1 Burkholderiales bacterium
CCCGAGCAGCAGCGGCGCTTTCTGCCCGGCATCGCCAGCGGCGCGGTCTGGTGGAGCCAGGGCTACAGCGAGCCGGGTTCGGGCTCCGATCTCGCGTCGTTGAAGTGCAAGGCCGAACGCAAGGGCGACTACTTCATCGTCAACGGCCAGAAGACCTGGACCACGCTCGGCCAGTACGGCGAGTGGATCTTCTGCCTTGTGCGCACCAGCAACGAAGGCAAGCCGCAGACCGGCATCTCGTTCCTGCTGATCGACATGAAGACGCCGGGCGTTTCGGTGCGCCCGATCATCATGCTCGACGGCGGGCACGAGGTGAACGAGGTCTGGTTCGACAACGTCGAAGTCCCGGCCGACCAGTTGATCGGCGAAGAGAACAAGGGCTGGACCTACGCCAAGCACCTGCTCTCGCACGAGCGCACCAACATCGCCGACGTCAACCGCGCCAAGCGCGAGCTCGAACGCTTGAAGCGCATCGCCCGCGCCGAAGGGCTGTGGGACGAGCGCCGCTTTCGCGACCAGATCGCCCTGCTCGAGGTCGACGTCGTGGCCCTGGAGATGATGGTGCTGCGGGTGTTGTCGGCCGAGCGCGGCGGCAAGCAGAGCCTGGACGTCGCGGGCCTGCTGAAAATCCGCGGCAGCGAAATCCAGCAGCGCTACAGCGAGCTGATGATGCTGGCCGCCGGGCCTTTTGCGCTGCCCTTCATCAAGCAAGCGATGGAAGCCGGCTGGCAAGGCGATCACGTTGGCGCGGCGCATTGCGCGCCGCTGGCATCGACCTACTTCAACTTGCGCAAGACCACGATCTACGGTGGCTCGAACGAAGTGCAGAGAAACATCGTTGCGCAGACGGTGCTCGGGAGCTGACGATGGACTTCGATTTCACTGACGACCAGGTTTCGCTGCGCGACGCGGTTCAGCGCTGGGTCGAAAAGGGTTTTGCATTCGAGCGCCGCCATGCGCTGGCCAAGGCCGGCGGCGCCACGCGCGCGGTCTACGCCGAACTGGCCGAACTGGGCCTCACCGGCCTGGCGGTGTCGGCCGATCACGGCGGTCTGGGCTTCGGCGCCGTCGAGGCGATGGTGGTGATGGAGGAACTCGGCCGCGGTCTCGTCAACGCACCGTATGCCGCGGCCGCACTGGTCGCGCCGACGCTGCTGGCGCACGGCGACGCAGCGTTGCAGGCCGCCTGGCTGCCGCGCATCGCCGACGGCTCGGCGCTGGTGGTGCTGGCGCAGCAAGAGCGCGACGCACGCTACAAACTCGATGCGGTGACGACGATCGCCACCCCGGCGGCGGGCGGCTGGTCGCTCAGCGGCCACAAGTGCCTGGTGCCCGCCGGCGACGAGGCCGATGCGTTCATCGTGCCGGCGCGCGTCGGCCCGCATGCGGTGTCACCGATCGGCATGTTCCTGGTCGAGCGTGGCCGCTGCGCGGTGCGCGGCTACCCGACGCAGGATGGCGCGCGCGCCGCCGACATCACGCTGGCCGCCTCGCCGGGGCAGTGCGTGCTGGCCGATGGCGCCGCCGCGCTGGAATACGGCGCCGATATCGGCATTGCCGCAGTCTGTGCCGAAGGCGTGGGCCTGATGGACAAGCTGGTCGCGCTGACGGTCGACTACATGAACACGCGCAAACAGTTCGGCGTGGCGATCGCCAGCTTCCAGGCCCTGCGGCACCGCATCGCCGATGTGAAGATGCAGCTCGAACTGGCCCGCTCAATGAGCTACTACGCCACCCTCAAGCTCGGCCAGCCCGCGCCGCAGCGCCGCCGCGCGCTGTCGCAGGCCAAGGTGCAACTCGGCCAGTCGATGCGCTTCGTCGGCCAGCAATGCATCCAGTTGCACGGCGGCATCGGCGTCACCGACGAGGTCAGCGTCAGTCATTACTTCAAGCGCCTGACGATGCTCGAGCTGGCCTGGGGCGACAGCCTGCACCACCTCGGCGAAGTCAGCGAGCGCATGCAGGACACGGCGGGCGTGTTCGCCTGAGCCCGATGAGCAACGCCGGCTTGCAGGATGCACTGACCGATGTCGCCGGCCTCACGGTCGGCCACTTCACGCACCCCGCGCGCGCCACCGGTTGCACGGTCGTGCTCTGCCCCGATGGCGCTGTCGCCGGTGTCGATGTGCGCGGCGGCGCACCCGGGACGCGCGAGACCGATCTGCTCGCGCCCGAGAACCTGATCGAGCGCGTGCACGCGGTGCTGCTCAGCGGCGGCAGCGCCTTCGGCCTGGACGCCGCCGGCGGCGTGATGCGCTGGCTGGAAGAGCGCGGCCATGGCTACGCCGTCGGCAATGTGCGCGTACCGATCGTGCCGGCCGCGGTGCTGTTCGATCTCTGGCACGGTGACCTGTCGATTCGCCCCGATGCCGCCGCCGGTTATGCCGCCTGCGAAGCCGCGTCCAGCGCCAAGCCGGCGCAGGGCAATGTCGGTGCCGGTGCCGGCGCGGTGGTGGGCAAACTGTTCGGCATCGAGCGGGCGATGAAGGGCGGCATCGGCAGCGCGTCGATCCGCATCAGTGGCGTCACCGTGGCCGCGTTGGTGGCGGTGAACGCCATCGGCGATGTGATCGACCCGGCCGATGGCTCGGTACTGGCCGGCGCACGCACCGGTGCCGACAGCCGGCACCTGCTGCACAGCGCGGCAGCGCTGCTGCGTGGTGACGTGCCGCCGCGCTTGCAGGCGGGCATGGCCACCACCATCGGCATCGTCGCCACCGACGCGCAGCTCGACAAGGCGCAGTGCCGCAAGCTGGCCGGCATGGCGCACGATGGCCTGGCGCGCTGCATCAACCCGGTCCACACCGCGCACGACGGCGACACCCTGTTCGCGCTGGCCACCGGCGGCAGCGGCCAGGCCGGCAACTTGACCCTGATCGGTGCGCTGGCCGCGGAAGTCACCGCGCGCGCCGTCCTCAGCGCCATTCACCACGCCGTCGGCTTGCCCGGCCTGCTGGCCGCGCGCGACCTCGGCGGCGCGTTGTGAAGGCCGCCGCGGCGCAGACGCAGACACTGGCGCAAATCCTCTTCAGCCAGGGCTTCGGCACCCGGCGCCATTGCGCCGCGTTGATTGCCGACGGCCAGGTGCAGATCGGCGGCGTCACGCACGACGACCCGCACGCCGCCCTGCCCGTCGATGGCCTGTTGTTCAGCGTCCAAGGCCAGGCCTGGCCGTACCACGCCAAGGCGCTGGTGATGCTGCACAAGCCCGCCGACTACGAGTGCTCGGCCAAGCCAAGGCACCACCCGACGATCTTGTCGCTGCTGCCCGCGCCGCTGCGCGAGCGCGGCCTGCAGCCGGTGGGCCGGCTCGACGCCGACACGACGGGCTTGCTGCTGTTGACCGACGACGGCGCCCTGATCCACCGCCTCACTTCCCCCAAGCACCATGTGCACAAGGTCTACGAAGTGAGCTGCAAGCACGCGCTGGCCGTGGACACCGTGGCGCGGCTGCTGAGCGGCGTGGTGCTCGACGACGACCCCGCACCGGTGCATGCCATCGCCTGCGAAGCCAGCGGCGAATCGAGCTTGCGCATGACGCTCACGGAAGGCCGCTACCACCAGGTCAAGCGCATGGTTGCCGCCGTGGGCAACCGCGTCGAGGCGTTGCACCGCAGCGCCGTCGGCCCATGGGTGCTGCCCGCCGACCTGCTCCCCGGCGCTTGGCGCTGGCTGCCCGACAGACCCGCCTGAGCGCGTCGCCGGCCCGCTTTGCGGCCGCGCAAATGCAACACGCCGCCCTGGCGTGAACAAGTCGCCGTGCATCGTTCACAGACCGCCACCGGACCCTGTATTGCAAATAGAAACATTTGCCTACGATTCGGCCGTCACCTCTGCTTACACGTCGGAACGTCAGGCAACAAGTACCGGCGGGTGGGCTGCGGAACCGCAAGACTGTCGATCGTCATCGGAGCCCCCCAATGCAACACCTCAGCAACTTCACCGTCCTGATCGAGCGACGCGCATTGAAACCGCTGGTCGCGCTGCTGGCCCTGTCGGTCTTCGCGCTGGCGCTGCTCGGTAGCCGGCCGGTCACCGCGGCATCGAGCACCGGCAGC
>JANOKY010000553.1:0-3117 GCA_031419635.1 Burkholderiales bacterium
GCGTTCGCTGTCCGCCGCGCAGGCCGAAGACCTGTTGCGCCAGGTCTATCAAGGCCAGGTCAGCGAGGTGCAGCTCGGCGCCTTCGTGATCGCGATGCGCATCAAGGGCGAGAGCCCGGCGGAACTGGCGGGCTTTCTGGCAGCGACGCAGGCCGAGATCGCGCCCGCCATCGCCGCTTCAGTGCAGCGCAGCGCGCGCCCGGTGGTCTGGCTGCCTTCGTACAACGGCGCGCGCAAGTTGCCCAACCTCACCGCTTTGCTGGCCGGCCTGTTGGCGCAGCAAGGGCTGGCGGTGATCGTGCACGGCCCGGGCGTTGATCCGCTGCGCGTGACCAGCCAGGCGGTCTTCGCCGCGCTCGGCTGGCCCGTCATCGCCGCGGCCGACGAGGCGGCCACGATCGACGCCGCCTGGGGCCAGCAGCAGCCGGTCTTCGTGACCACCGCCGCGCTGTGCCCGCCGCTGGCGCGCCTGCTCGACGTGCGTTGGCAGGTGGGCCTGCGCAACCCCGGCCACACCGTGGCCAAGCTGCTGGCGCTGGCGCCTCAGCATCGCGCGCTGCCGTCACTCCAAGCACAGCCTTCGCTACCGTCAGTCCGAGCGCAGCCGTCGTTGCGCGTCGTCAACCACACCCACCCCGAATACGGCGCATCGCTGGCGCAGTTCCTGGCCGAGACGCAGGCCGATGCGCTGCTGCTGCGCGGCACCGAGGGCGAGCCGGTGGCCGACGCGCGGCGCACGCCGCGGATGGACGCCATCGTCGCCGGCCAGCGCATCGAGGCGCTCAGCGTGCCGGCGCAGGAAGGTGTGCTCGCGCGAGTGCCGCAGTTGCCGTCGGCCATTGACGCGGCCACCACGGCGGCGTTCATCCAGGCCGCGCTGATCGACCCCGGCGCCGTGCCGCTGCCGCTGCAAACCCAGGTGCGCACGCTCACCGCGCTGGCGCAGCACATCGCCCAGCCACAGCAGGAGCACGCGGCATGAGGCGCCGGGCCGTTCCCAAGGCGAATACCGCAGCGCGTAGCGCGGAGGTTGCCTGATGACCGCGCGCGTAACCCTCGTTGGTGCCGGCCCCGGCGACCCCGAGCTGCTGACGATCAAGGCCGTGCGCGCATTGCGCCGCGCCACCGTGGTCCTGGTCGATGACCTGGTGGCCGACGGCGTGCTGCGCTACGTGCGGCGCACGGCGCGCGTGATCCATGTCGGCAAGCGCGGTGGTTGTGCGAGCACACCGCAGGCCTTCATCGAAAAGTTGATGATCGCCGAAGCCCGGCGTGGCGAGCAGGTCGTGCGCCTCAAAGGCGGCGACCCCTTCGTCTTCGGCCGCGGCGGCGAAGAGCGCGACGCGCTGCGCGCCGCCGGCATCGAAGTCGAGGTCGTCAACGGCATCACTGCTGGCATCGCCGCGCCTGCGGCCATCGGCATCCCGGTCACCGACCGCCGCTTCACTCAAGGCGTGGCCCTGGTCACAGGCCATGGCAGCGAGCACGAGCCCGACTGGGCCGCGCTGGCCCGCAGCGGCCTCACGCTGGTGATCTACATGGGCGTGGCGCGCGTGCAGCAGCTCGTCGAGGCACTCACGGGCGGCGGCCTGCCGGGCGCCACGCCGGCCGCCGTCATCAGCGCCGCACACACGCCCGAGCAGCGCTACTCGCTGTGCACGCTGGCCACCTTGGCCGACACCATCGACGCCGAACAACTCGCCAGCCCGGCAATCCTGGTGGTCGGCGATGTGGTGCAGGCCGCACCGCACTGGGCCGCCCGCGCGGCCGGCCTGCAGCCGCACTACGGCGGCGGCTGAACCGAGACTTTCAGCGCAGCGAACCAGGCCGAGAGATCGTCGATATCGGCGTCGCTGAGCGGCTTGGCCATCAGGCTCATCACCTCGTGCTTGCGCGCGCCACTGCGGTAAGCGCGCAGTTGCGTGCTCACGTACTGCGCCGATTGCCCCGCCAGGTGCGGTGCGTCCATCGCCACGGCCAGGCCCAGCGGGCCATGGCAGACGGCGCAAGCCACCGCCTTCTGCCGGCCCGCTGCAAGGTCGCCAGCCTGGGCGGCCAGGGTGGGCATGGCCGCGATCACCAGCCACGCCAGTCGGAGCCGCAAGCTCACGGCGCCGAGTAGGTCACGCGGTACAGCGCACCTGCAAAGTCGTCGCTGATCAGCATCGAGCCGTCTTTCATCATCGCCACGTCGACCGGTCGGCCGCGGTACAGGCCCGTGCTGCTGTCGAGCCAGCCGTCGGCGAAGACCTCGGTTTTGTCGGCGGTGCCGTCAGCCTTGAGGCTGGTGAACATGATGCGCGCGCCGATCGGCGTGGTGCGGTTCCACGAACCGTGCTGGGCTGAGAACAGGCCGCCCTGGTACTTGGCCGGGAAGGCCTTGCCGGTGTAGAAGGCCAGGCCGAGGTCGGCCGCGTGCGCCTCGGTATAGACCTGCGGGTCGGTGATGTTGGCTGGCAGCGGATCCTTGTCGTAGCCTTCGTCGGTGATGCGTGTGTGGCCCTGCTTCCACGGGTAGCCGAAGAACTGCCCGGCCTTGGTGGCGCGGTTGATCTCGCCCTCGGGGATCAGGTCGCCCATGCCGTCGGTCTGGTTGTCGGTGAACCAGAGGGTCTTGTCCTTCGGGTTGAACTCCAGGCCGACCGAGTTGCGGATGCCGGTGGCATAGACCTCGCGCTTGCTGCCGTTGAACGGGTCCAGGCGCACGATGCCGCCGATGCCGACCTTGTTGAACAGGTCGAGCTTGTTGCGCGGCGGCACATTGAACGGCTGGCCGAGCGTGATGTAAAGCATGCCGTCGGGGCCGACGCGGCAGGTGCGGGCGTGGTGGTTGTACGACTCTTCTTCCGGCGGGATCAGCTTGCCCTGGGGCACGGTTTCGATCACCGCCACGTCGCCGCCTTCATAGAAGAATTCGGCGGCCGGGAAGTTGAGCACGCGGTTGTGCTCGACCACGATCAGGAAGCCGTCCTTGGTCCAGCAGACGCCGTTGGGCACATGGAACTTGGCGGCCGGCGCGAACGGCTTGACCTCGGTGGCGACGTCGCCGCTGTTGCGATTGGTGACCGCCCAGACCGTGTTCTTGCGCGTGCCGACGAAGAGCATGTTGGTGCTCGG
>JANOKY010000554.1:0-2103 GCA_031419635.1 Burkholderiales bacterium
CTGGCCTGGCAATCGCATGCCTTCAACGACATCTCGACCGGCAACGACGCCACGCCGCTGTGGCTGCCGCAGTTGAGCATGGCCATCGGCACGACGATCCTGGTGATTGCGTTTGTCGATGAGTTGGTGCTCGAGCTGCGCGGCCTGCGTGTGCCGGCGTCGAGCAGCGAAATGCTGCACATCGAATGAGCGGCCTGTGAGCGACATCGCGATCACCACCCTGCTGATCGTCGCGCTGTTCGCGATCCTCGGCAGCGGGGTCTGGATCGGCTTGTCGCTGGCGGGGGTGGCCTGGATCGGCGTGCAGCTCTTTGCCTCGCGGCCGGCCGGCGACGCGATGGCGGTGACGATCTGGGGCTCATCGTCGAGCTGGACGCTGACGGCCTTGCCGCTGTTCATCTGGATGGGCGAGATCCTGTTTCGCACTCGCCTGTCGAGTGACATGTTCCGCGGCCTGGCGCCGTGGATGCAGTCGCTGCCGGGGCGCCTGCTGCACACCAATGTGGTCGGTTGCGCGATCTTCGCCGCGGTGTCGGGATCGAGCGCCGCCACCTGCGCCACCATCGGCAAGATGAGCCTGCCCGAGCTGTCGCGGCGCGGCTACCCCGACGGCATTTCGATCGGCTCGCTGGCCGGCGCCGGCACGCTGGGCCTGTTGATCCCGCCGTCGATCATCATGATCGTCTATGGCGTCGCGGCCGAGGTCTCGATCGCGCAGTTGTTCATGGCCGGGATCCTGCCCGGCATCATGCTGGCGGGGCTGTTCTCGGGCTACCTCGTCTATTGGGCGTTGCGCCACCCGGGCCAGGTGCCGGCGGCCGACCAGTCGATGAGCTTGCTGCAGAAGGTGCACGAGTCGCGCCACCTGATCCCGGTGGTGCTGCTGATCACGGCGGTGCTTGGCTCGATCTACGCCGGCATCGCCACCGCCACCGAGGCCGCGGCCGTCGGTGTCGTCGGCGCGTTGGCGATCTCTGCCGTGCAGGGCTCGATGAACTGGGACACCTTCAAGCAGTCCCTGCTCGGGGGCACGCGGCTGTACTGCATGATCGCCTTGATCCTGGCCGGCGCCGCGTTCCTGACGTTGAGCATGGGCTACATCGGCCTGCCGCGGCACTTGGCCGAGTGGATCGCCGCACTGGGCCTGTCGCAGTGGCAACTGCTGTTCGCGCTGATGCTGTTCTACATCGTGCTCGGCTGTTTCCTCGACGGCATCTCGATGGTCGTGTTGACGATGGGCGTGATCATGCCGACAGTCGTCAAGGCCGGCATCGATCCGCTGTGGTTCGGCATCTTCATCGTCCTCGTCGTCGAAATGGCGCAGATCACCCCGCCGGTGGGCTTCAACCTGTTCGTGCTGCAAGGCATGACCGGCCGCGAGATCGGCTGGATCGCCCGCGTGACGCTGCCGTTCTTCTTCTGCATGGTGGCGGGGGTGGCGTTGATTACGGTGTTCCCCGCCATCGTCACCGCGCTGCCGCAGGCGGTGATGGGCGCGGCGCGCTGATTCAGCGCGCGCAGGCCTCGGCGACGAGCGCGCGCACTCTGCCTGCGTGAACAATCTCCACCCTGCCATCGCGCGGCCATGGTGCGCAGTGGTCCAATCTCACAGACGGGTCAGGCGCATCGCCGTTACCCTCGGTGACATCTGCCTCGAGACACGCTGTACTCTGGCCGAATGGTCCTCATGAAAACCTCGCTTCCTGAAATCCTGACACCGCTGCCGACGCTGTCGCTCGACGTAACGAGCGGCTGGGAGTGGCCGCACCCACCGTTTGCGCGCCGGCACATGATGTCGCCGCTGGACGATGGCTCGCAGCCCTGCCGCGTCGAAACGCCCACCGGCGCCACCGTCGACGGCCACCTGGTGCAATTCGATACCGAGGCGGCTCTGCTGCGCTTTCGCATCGGCCCGGGCGGCGAGCCGCTGGCGCTGCCGTTCAGCAAGTTTCGCCGCCTGACATTGACCACGCCCTGGCCGTTGGCGCGGCGCGCGCCCGACGCGCCGGTTGAGCGCGTACCCACCGCGGCCCAGGAGCGCAGCTACCGCGTCGAGCTGGCCGCTGGCGGCCACCTGGCCGGCCGCACCATGGGCCATGTGCT
>JANOKY010000555.1:0-6289 GCA_031419635.1 Burkholderiales bacterium
ATGGGCCAGGCGGCGCAACTCTTCGTAGAGCAGGCTGAAAGCCTCGCCCGCAGCTTCACGGTCGCCCTGGCGGGAGGCCCTGAGAAGGTCGGTCAATGACGCCATGGTGGGGATGCCGATTGTCACTGCCAGCGCGCATGCACAGCCTGATCAGAACTAGGGAGACACTCACGCGCGGCCGGCGTCGGCCTCGGTGTCGAAAGGGGCATCTTGCGGCCACACGCGCTCGAAGTATTCGAGGATCAGGACCACCCGCTCTCCCACCTGAAAGCCTTCGCGCTCGGCGCGTTCGGCAAAGTCCTGGCGGTGCGCGGTGAGCCACCAGCGCAGGCTCAGGTCGCCCTCGCCGGCCTCGAAGGCGAAGGCGTCGTCGATCTCGTCGAAGTGACGCCGCTCGACATGGCTGTTGCGCACGATCGCCCGCGGGCGGCCGCGGCCGTCGAGCACCACCAGGTGGTCACCGGGTTGGGGCAGCGAGTCGTCGGCGGCGCTGAAGTCGCGTTCGAGCGAGGCCTGCGCGCGCTTGACGCCGCTCAAGATCAAACCCACCAGCTCATCGGCCACCGTGCGGCTGGGGCCGAGTGCGGTGGCCGAGAAGCCGGGCACTTTGACGTTGCAGGTGCGCTGGTAGTCGAGCCAGAAGGCTTCGATCAGCGCGCTCTGGCCGGGTGCGGGCTCGCGCACCTCAGCCCTCCGCGCGCAGGGCCGCACGCAAGGCTTGGCCGATCTCGGGCTTGGCGGCGAACGGGTCGGAAGGGTTGCGCGCCTGCAGCACATCTTCCAACCGCGTCTGCACCGACGCCAGGGCGTTCGGATGGCTGTAGATGTAGAAGCGCTTCGCGCGCAGTGCGTCGAAGACCAGCACCGCCACCGCGGCGGCACTGACCTTGCCCGACTCGACCGCCTTGCCGATCATCGCCTGCGCGGCGCGCTGGCTGGCCGTGGCCTGACCCGAGCCCGAACCGTCTGGCCGGTTGCGCTGGCTGGCGCCGATGCCGGTCGGCACGAAGAAGGGGCACAGCACCGAGGCGCTGATCTGCTCGGTGACGAGCGCGAGATCCTGGTACAGCGTTTCCGACAAACTCACGACCGCATGCTTGCTGACGTTGTAGGCGCCCATGTTCGGCGGGTTCACCAGGCCGGCCATCGAAGCGGTGTTGACGATCTGGCCTTCGTAGTCGGCATCGGCCTGCGCCGCCGCCAGCATCAGCGGCGTGAACACGCGCACGCCATGGGCCACGCCCATCAGGTTGACGCCGATGACCCAGGCCCAGTCCTGCGCGCTGTGTTCCCAGATCAGGCCGCCGATGGCCACACCGGCGTTGTTGAAGACGAAGTGCGGTGCGCCGAATCGCTCGAGCGTCGCCTCGCCGAGGGCTTCGACTTCGTGCGCTTGCGACACATCCAGGCGATACGGCAGCACCTCGGCGCCTGAAGCCAAATTCGCACGCACCTCGGCCGCGGCGCGTTCGAGCGCGTCGGCCTGCACGTCGGCCATCACGATGTTCATGCCCTCGCGCGCGGCGATGCGGCAGGTCTCCAAGCCGAAACCCGAAGCGGCGCCGGTGATCACGGCGGTGCGGCCTTTGAAGGTCTTCATGGGAGCGGTTCCTGAGGGCGATTGAATCAGCGCGGTAACGCGCGATCGAGCAGCGTATCGAATGGCGTGCCCGCGGGCAGCAGGCCATAGACATCGGCCGCGCCGGCCAGGCGCGAGGCGCAGAAGGCATCGAACACCGCGTCGCTCGAATGCCGTCGCAGCAACGCGGCCTGAACCAGCAGCGCGATGTCGCGCGCCAAGGCGCGGGCCTGCGCTTCGTCGGTGTGGCCGTCAATTCGGTCGGGCAGCGTGGCGGCCAGGCGATCGAAGGCCGCATGGGCGCCGCGCACGGGGGCGAGTTCGGCCGCCAGGGCCGCACCGACATCGGCGCCGCGCAAGGCGCGCAGCAGGTCCAGGGCCTGGATGTTGCCGGCACCCTCCCAGATCGAGTTGACGGGCATCTCGCGGTAGATGCGCGCCATCACGCCCTCGCCGCCTTCTTCCACGTAGCCGTTGCCGCCCAGGCATTCCATCGCTTCCTGCGCGAAGGCGGCGCCGCGCTTGCAGATCCAGAATTTGGCGATCGGGGTCAGCACGCGGCGCATCACCCTTTCATGTTCGTCGTCACCATGCTCGCTGGCATCGACCGAGCGCGCCAGGCGCAGCGCGAGCGCGGTCGCGCCCTCGCTTTCGAGCGCCAGGTCGGCGAGCACGTTCTTCATCAGTGGCTGCTCTGCGAGCAGCTTGCCGAAGGCCAAGCGCTCGCGGCAGTGGTGGATGGCCAGCGTCAGCGCCTGGCGCATCAGCCCGGCAGTGCCGAGCGCGCAATCCAGGCGCGTCAGGGCGCCCATGGCCAGGATCTGCGGCACGCCGCGACCCTCGTCGCCGACCAGCCAGCAGCGCGTGCTGCCGTCGAATTCGACCTCGCTGCTGGCGTTGGCGCAGTTGCCGAGTTTGTCTTTCAGGCGCTGGATGCGGATCGGGTTGACGCTGCCATCGGGCCGCCAGCGAGGCACGAAGAAGCACGACAGGCCGGCATCACCCACCTCGGTCTTGGCCAGCACCAGGAAGGCATCGCACATCGGCGCCGACAGGAACCACTTGTGCCCCGTGAGCGTGTAGCGGCGGCCCCAGGCGTCATCGCCGTCGAACACCGCGGCGGTGGTGTTGGCGCGCACGTCGGAGCCGCCCTGCTTCTCGGTCATGCCCATGCCCATCGTCACCGCGCCCTTGTGCTCGAACGGCACATCGCGCGGGTCGTACGCGGTGGCGCCGAGCTTGGCGCCCCAGGCCGCCTGCAATGCAGGGTTGGCGCGCAGGGCGGGCGTCACCGCGTAGGTCATCGACACGGGGCACAGCACCGAGGGCTCGAGTTCGGTGAAGAGCATGAAGGCCGCCGCGCGTTGGACATGCGCCCCCGGCCCCTGCTGCCACGGCGTGCCATGCAGGCCGTGGCCGAGCGCGGCGCCGAGCAGGGCGTGGTAGCTGGGGTGGAACTCGACCTGGTCGATGCGCTGGCCAAAGCGGTCGTGCGTTTTCAGCACAGGTTTGTGCAGGTTGGCCAGACGCGCATGCAACTGCATCGCGGCACTGCCGGCCTGCGCGCCCAGCGCTCGCAGCGCCGCCTCGTCGCAGCCGGGGTGGTGGCAACGCAGGGCATCCTGCAAGGGCCGGTTGCTGTCGTACAGGTTCACGCCGGACCAGGGCGTGCTCTGGTTGAAAACCTCATGCGTGGCAAAGCTCATGAATACCTCCACAACATCTCGAGATGGGGAATGCCGTCTTCCAGATATTCGTCGGAAGCGGCCGAAAAACCCAGCTCGGAATAGAAGCGTTGCAGTCGCGCCTGGGCGCTGATGCGGATGGCTTGCCCCGGCCAGTGCTCGGCGCAGCCTGCGAGACCTTCGCGCATCAACCGGCGGCCCAGGCCGCTGCCGCGCACTTCGGGCGCGGTGATCACGCGGCCGATCGACGGCTCATTGAACTTCACACCGGGATCGACGACGCGCAGGTAGGCCAGCAGCGTGCCTGCTTCGTCGCGGCCGAGCAGGTGCCATGAGGTTCGGTCGTGGCCATCGACGTCGAGGTACGGGCCCTGCTCGAGGATGAAGACGCGGCTGCGCAGTTGCAGGGCGTCGTGCAGGTTGTCGACGCCCAGCTCGGCGAATCGTTGCCAGCTCCAGTCCATCAAATCAGTTTCACCAACTGCTTGCCGAAGTTCTTGCCCTTGAGCAAACCAATGAAGGCCTCGGGTGCACTGGCCAGGCCTTGGGCGATCGTCTCGCGGTATTTGAGCTTGCCGGTGGCCACGAGCGTGCCCAGCTCCTTCAGCGCCGCCGGCCAATGGGGCATGTGCTCGCTGACGATGAAGCCTTCGATCTTCATGCGGTTGACGAGGATCAGCGCCGGGTTCGTCATCGGCATCGGTGCGCCGTTGTAGCCGGCGATCATGCCGCACATGGCGATGCGGGCGAAGGCGTTGGTGCGCAGCATCACGGCGTCGAGGATCAGGCCGCCGACGTTTTCGAAGTAGCCGTCGATGCCATCGGGGCAGGCTTCCTTCAAGGCCCGCGACAGCGACTTCAGATCAGGGTGCTGCTTGTAGTCGATGCAGGCGTCGAAGCCGAGTTCGTTGACTACGTAGGCACATTTTTCGGGCCCGCCGGCCAGGCCCACCGCGCGGCAGCCGCGCACCTTGGCCAACTGGCCGAACACGCCGCCGACCGCGCCCGAGGCCGCACTCACCACCAGTGTTTCGCCGGCCTTGGGCGCGATGATCTGCGTCAGCCCGTACCAGGCGGTGACGCCGGGCATGCCGACCGCGCCGAGGTAGGCCGACAGCGGGATGTGGCTGGTGTCGACCTTTTGCAGCACGCTGCGTTGAGAAGCCTCGACCAGCGTGTACTCCTGCCAGCCGCCCTGGCCGACGACCGGGTCGCCGACCGCGAAGTGGCTGTTCTTCGACGCCACCACTTCGCCGGCTGTGCCGCCGATCATCACCGCATCGAGCGGCTGCGGCGGCGCGTAGCTTTTGGCATCGCTCATCCGCCCACGCATGTACGGATCGAGCGAGAGAAAGTGGTGATGAACCAGCACGTGTCCGTCTGCCAGCTGCGGCAGCGGCGTCTGGACGAGGCGGAAGTTGGCGGTGGAAGGCTCGCCGTTGGGGCGCGAGGCCAGAAGGATCTGTTTGTTGATCATCGTGAAGCTCGTGCGTACGGTGCGTGCCTTAGCCCTGGGCTAGGCACCGGAAAGTCTTGTGAACTCCCCTTCGTCCAGCAGCCAGCAGTCGCCGGCAAAGCCGCTGGAGGCCAGCTGCGACCGCAGGGCTGGAAGCGCGGTCTGGCGGTCGTAGCGAATCGACAGGTGATTGAGGATCAGCGTCTTGACGTTGGCGATGCGGCCGACCTCGATGGCCTCCTCGGTGGTGGCGTGAATCGGGTATTTCCGGTCGGCCTCGTCAAGGAAGGTGGCATCGTGCACGAGGAGGTCGGCGTCGGCCACCAACGCGGGGTCAATCGGCATGGCATCACCGGAATGCGCGAACCGGACGTGCGTCACCTCTTCGAGGAGGGTGTCGCGGCGGCCGTCGCGCGCCGCCGTTTCCACCTCGGCCTGGCTCATCGAGGCGTGCTCCGGCTTGAGCCGCCGTTTCGTTTCGATCACCCGGTAGCCCACGGCCGGTTCGTCCGCGACGTGGCGAACGGCGAAGGCTTCGAGCGATCGTCCCTTCCCGAGCGGCACCGAACTGCCGGGAGCGATCGCGATCCAGTTGAGAGGGAACACCAGGCCGGCGTACGCCGTCCCGAGCAGGTCGCGGGCCGCCTGCACGCCTCGCGAGTGCTCGGGGTAGACGATGGTCAGGGGCTTGTCGGTGGCGCCCTTGCCAAACCGGCGGGCGGCGATCAGGCCGGGCAAGCCCAGCACGTGGTCGGAGTGGCCGTGGGTGATGGCCAGCACCGACGGCGAGAAGACGTTGGCACCCAGGGCCAGCTGAAGGCCCTCGCCGGCGTCGATCAGCAATTGAAGGGGGCGGTGCCAAAACCAGTTGGAATACATCCCCCGGCTGAAACCCCTGACATCATCGAGCACTCCGACCACCTTATTGAACCGTCAGCAACTCGATTTCAAACACCAGGGTGGCGTTGCCCGGGATCCGCGGCGGACTGCCCTGCGAGCCGTAGCCCAGGCTGGGGGGGATGATCACGCGTCGAATGCCTCCGACTCGCATCCCGATTACACCCTGGCTGAAACCAGGAATCACTCCTGATCCGACCGTGAAGGGGAGCGTGCCGGAATCGAAACGCGTGCCCTTGTTCTCCGCGGCGGTCGCGCTGTAGAGATAACCCGCATAGTTGACCGTGACCGCCCGGCCCGCGTTGGCCTCTGCGCCGGTGCCCACCCTGACATCCACCGTCGAGAACGGGACATTGACGCTCGGGGCGGCGCTCGGGGCGGTGGGCGAGTCGGAGCTGCCGCCGCAGGCAGAAACGGTCACGGCAAGCACGGCAGCAATGGCGAACAATTTCATGTCCGCTATCTTATCGAACCCGCCTGCCATCTGTTTCACTTGCGACACTCATGATGTAATTGGAATGTCTCTGGATTCAATAACTTGCAGCCGAGTGTAATAGTTTGTATTGACACTTTCACCCCATGGGATTAGCCTCCCATTCGCGCCGCTATTCGGGTTCATACCGCCTATGCATATTGCCGGTGGGGCCACCGGTCGCACTACGTGTCTCGATC
>JANOKY010000556.1:0-1817 GCA_031419635.1 Burkholderiales bacterium
GCCTTGGCGCAGCCGTCGGCCAGGCCGATGGTCCAGTTGTGCAGCGGGCAGGCCACGCTGTCGCCGAAGACGATGCCTTGCGACAGCGGCCCGCCCTTGTGCGGGCAGCGGTCGAGCAAGGCGAAGACCTTGTCGTCGGCGGTGCGGAAGACGGCGACCGGGTGGCCCTCGCTGCGGTTCACGCGGCGCGCGCCGAGCACCGGGATGTCGGCGAGCAGGCAGATCGGTTTCCACTCGGTCATCAAAGCACCCCGACCGGTTCGAACTGGCGCGTATCGACACCGGCCTTGTCGAACTCGAACCATGGGTCGGGTTCGCCGTCGAGGCTGAATTGCAGCCGGTCCCACAGCGCCTGGCGGCCGGCCGCGTCGTCGAGGATCTTCTTCTTCACGGTGTCCAGGCCGACGCGGTTGACGTAGTGCACGGTGCGTTCGAGGTACCAGCCCTCCTCGCGGTAGAGCTGCAGGAAGGCGCCGCTGTATTCGAGCACTTCGGCGGCGGTTTTCAGCTTGACCAGGAACTGCGCGACCTCGGTCTTGATGCCGCCGTTGCCGCCGACATAAATCTCCCAGCCCGAATCGACGCCGATCACTCCCACGTCCTTGATGCCCGATTCGGCGCAGTTGCGCGGGCAGCCGCTCACCGCCAGCTTGACCTTGTGCGGCGCGTACATGCGCCACAGGGCCCGCTCCAAATCCTTGCCCATCTGCGTGCTGTCTTGGGTTCCGAAGCGGCACCACTCGCTGCCGACGCAGGTCTTGACCGTGCGCAGCGCTTTGGCATAGGCGTGGCCAGAGGGCATGCCGATGTCCTGCCACACCGCCTGCAGGTCCTCCTTCTTCACGCCGAGCAGGTCGATGCGCTGCCCGCCGGTGACCTTGACGGTCGGGATCTTGTACTTGTCGACCGCGTTGGCGATGCGGCGCAGTTCGTCGGCCGTGGTCTCGCCGCCCCACATGCGCGGGATCACGCTGTAGGTGCCGTCCTTCTGGATATTGGCGTGGCTGCGCTCGTTGATATAGCGGCTCTGCGGGTCGTCGATGGCCTCCTTGGGCCAGGTGCTGATCAGGTAGTAGTTGATCGCCGGCCGGCATGACGAGCAGCCGTTGGGCGTGCGCCAGCCGAGCAGGCGGTGCACGCTGTCGATCGTCAGCAGGTGTTCGCGCTTGATCGCGTCGCGGGCTTCCTGGTGGCTGGCGTCGGTGCAGCCGCACATGGCTTTCTTGGTGGGGGCCTTGGAGTAATCGCCGCCGGCCGTGAACATCAAGAGTTGCTCGACCAGGCCGGTGCAGGAGCCGCAACCGCCGCTGGCCTTGGTGTGCTTGCGCACTTCCTCCAACGTGAACAGGCCTTTTTCCTTGATCGCCTTGCAGATGACGCCCTTGGACACGCCGTTGCAGCCGCAGACCTCGTCGGAATCGAGCATGCTGGCAGCGTGGGTGTTGCCCTCGTGGCCGGTGTCGCCGATGTTCGATTCGCCGAACATCAGCTTGTCGCGGATGTCGGCGATCTTGCGACCTTCGCGCAGCAGCTTGAAGTACCACGAGCCGTCGACGGTGTCGCCGTACAGGCAGGCGCCGATCAGCTTGTCGTCCTTGATCACCAGCTTCTTGTAGACCCCGCCGTAGGGGTCGCTCATCACGATCTCTTCGCAGTCAGCGCCGCCGGTGAAATCACCGGCAGAAAACAGATCGATGCCGGTGACCTTGAGCTTGGTGCTGGTCTGGCTGCCGCTGTAGCGGCCGATGCCGAACTCGGCCAGGTGCGTGGCGCAGACCCGGCCCTGCTCGAACAGCGGTGCGACGAGGCCATAGGCC
>JANOKY010000557.1:0-2950 GCA_031419635.1 Burkholderiales bacterium
GCCCGCAAGCCGCCGACTGCCACCCTCTTGCCCATCAAAACCCCTCCTCGACCAGCTCCGCCGCGCGGATCAGCGCGCGCGAGCGTTGTGTGGGCATCCGCACAGACGCTGCGCGTGAAAGTGCCATGCTGAGCTTCGACAGTGCAGACACGCTACCCAGGCTTGTCAACGCGCCACACAACAACCCGGCCGGGCGCGAAGCAACGCCATCGAGCCCCATGCCAACCAAGGAGTGCGCCATGCGTGCAGTCGTTCTGAACGGTGCCGACCTCGACTCGCCGACGGTCGATGTGCTGTGCGCCGAGGTTGAGCGCCATTTGACCGCCCGCCACGACACGGTGCGAACCTTCCACCTGCGCGGCTTCGCAATCGGCCACTGCCTGGGTGAATTCGATTGCTGGGTCAAGACGCCCGGCCGCTGCCGCATCCACGACGAAGGCCAGGAGATCGAACGCGCCGTGCACGACGCGGACCTGCTGGTGCTGGTCACGCCGCTGAGTTTCGGCGGCTACGGGGCGCAGTTGAAGAAGGCGGTCGACCGGCTGCTCCCGCTGGTCTCGCCCTACTTCGAGAAGCGCGCCGACCTCACCCACCACCAGCACCGCTATGAGCGCCTGCCGCACATCGTCGCGATCGGCTGGGACGCGGCACCGAGCGCGTCGCGCGACAACTTGTTCTTCGCCTTCGTCGAGAGCAATGCCTTGAACCTCGGCAGCCCCACCTGGGGCGCCGTGCGGGTGGGCGACGACCCCGCCGACTGGGGCGAGCCGGTGGCACAGGCGCTGGCCGCTGTCGAGGTGCCGGGCAATGCGTCCGCATCGCTCGCGGGGGCGACCCGCTTGCTGCACGAGTCGATGCGGGCCGAGCCGGCAGCGCTGCCCTTCGCGGCGCGGCCGACGGTGGCGATGCTGGTCGCCAGCGCCCGCGCGCCGGGCACCAGCACGTCGGAATCGCTGGCCCGCTACTTCGGCCAGCAGTTGCAGCGCGGCGGGGCCGAGGTGCAGGTCGTCCCGGCCACGGCGTTCGCGCGCGACGCGGTGAATGCCGAGCGCGCCGCGCGCCAGTTGGCCGATGCCGACGTGCTGGTGGTGGCCTCGCCGCTGTACTTCGACAGCCTTCCCTACCTGGGCGTGCTGGCGCTGGAGCAGGTGCGCGACGCGCGCCGGGCCCACCCCGTCCGGCGGCCGGCACGGCTGGTCGGGTTGCTGAACTGCGGTTTTCCGGAGCCGGAGCAATTGCGGTTTGCGCTCGCGCTGCTGCGCGAATTCGCCCGCGACGCTGGCTACTGCTTCGCGGGTGCGCTGCCGGTGGGCGGCGGTGAAGCGATCCACGGCCGGCCGCTGGACGATACCGGCGGCATGACGCGCCACCTGCGCGCGGCCCTGGACAGCGCGGCGGCGTCGCTGGCCTCGGGTGCGATGGTGCCCGAGGCGGCCAGCGCGCAGGCGGCGCAACTGTTCATCCCCGCGCCCTTGTTCCGGCTCGCCGGCTGGTGGGGCTGGCGCACTCAAGCGCACGCCCACCACCTGCGCGGCAAGGACCTGCGCGCCGCCCCGTTCGACGCGATCGACGACGCCGAATGGGAACGCCTGGCCGCCAGCGGCCGCGTGCGAGCGCGCCCACTGCGCGTGACCGAGAAGATCCCGGAAGGGGCCGACGCGGTGACGCTGGTCTTCGACGACCCGGCCCGGCATGCGGGCGGCTTCGAAGCGGGCCAGTACCTGACGCTGGAGCTGCCGATCGACGACGATCCGGTGCGGCGCGCGTATTCGCTGTCCGGCGCGCCCTGTGACGGCCAGTTGTCGATCACCGTCAAGCGCGTGCCGGGCGGGCTGGCCTCGAACTGGATCCACGACCATCTGGCGGTCGGCGCGCTGGTTCGCAGCTTCGGCCCGTCCGGCAGCTTCACGCCGGGCCCGCGCCCGCTGGCCGGTCCGCGCCGGTTGCTATTGATTGCCGGCGGCTGCGGCATCGTGCCGCTGGCGGTCATCGCACGCGAAATCCTGCAGACTGAGGCGGACGCCGAAGTCGCGCTGATCTACGGCAGCGCGTCGCTGGCGCGTGCCATCTTCGCGGCGCCGCTGCGCCATCTGGCCGAGGCCTGCGCACCGCGCTTCGCGCTGCAGTTCGTGTTCGAGACGCCGCCGCCAGGCTGGGCCGGCGCACAGGGGCGGCTGGACCCGGCGACCCTCGACGCGTGCTTGCGGCACATCGATCCGGCCGCGTTCCAGCGCGCGATGCTGTGCGGCCCGGACGGCATGCGCGCGGCGGTGCGCCAGGTGCTGGTCGCGCACGGCTGGCCTGCCGAGCGCATCACGGAAGAGCGCTTCACGTCGCCGCGCCGCGCCGACGTGCCGCGCGAGCGCCAGACCGCCACCCTGCACGGTGCCGCAGGCGCGCAGGCCATCGCGGTGGACGACGGCAAGACGCTGCTCGAAGCCGCCCTGGACGCCGGCGTGCCGATCAACTTCTCGTGCTTCTCGGGGAGCTGCGGGGCCTGCCGCGTTCGCATCACCGAGCACCTGGACAACGCCGTGCTGGATGAGCCGAACGACATCAGCGCCGAAGAGGGCGCGGGCGGCGCGGTGCCGGCTTGTCTGGTCCGGCTGCGCGGCCCGGTCAGCTTTACGATCCCCTGAGCGGCTTCAATTGGAACCGACCCGGTTCACCGCGAATGGGTTCGATGCCCATCAAAACCCCTCCTCGACCAGCTCCGCCGCGCGGATCAGCGCGCGCGCCTTGGCCTCGGTTTCTTTCCACTCCAGCTCGGGCACCGAATCGGCGACCACGCCGGCTGCGGCCTGCACGTACAGGACCTGGTCTTTGACGATGCCGGTGCGGATGGCGATGGCCACGTCCATGTCGCCGGCAAAGCTGAGGTAGCCGCAGGCGCCGCCGTAGATGCCGCGCTTGACCGGCTCCAGCTCGTCGATGATTTCCATCGCACGGA
>JANOKY010000558.1:0-7418 GCA_031419635.1 Burkholderiales bacterium
TGCATTGCGGCTTCTTTGCCGACGCGGACTCGGCCGCACCGTGCCTGATCCTGCAGGTGCAGGACATCAGTGCCCGCCGCCACGCCGAAACGCAACTCCACCACATCGCCTTCCACGACGGCCTGACCGGCCTGCCCAACCGCGGTCGCTTCCATACCCTGCTTTCGCAGGCCCTGGTCGCCGCCAACAACGACCCGAGCCACCACTTCGGGCTGATGTTCTTCGACTTCGACCGATTCAAGCTGATCAACGACAGCATGGGCCACTCCACTGGCGACGAGTTCCTGATACAGGTCTCGCGGCGCATCCAGGACCATATTCGCCCGGGCGACGTGGTGGCCAGGCTGGGCGGGGACGAATTCGCCGTGCTGATGCACAACGTCGCAAACGAAACCGCCGCGACCATCCTGGCCGAGCGCCTACAGCAGGTGCTCAAACAACCGCTGCTGATCGGCGGCGTCAGCGTCACCACCAGCGCCAGCATCGGCATCACCTTCAGCCGGCTCGGCTATCACGCGCCCGAGGAGATGCTGCGCGACGCCGACATCGCGATGTACCGTGCCAAAGCTGCCGGCAAGGCCCGCTACGAAGTTTTCGACGCCAACCTGCACACCGAGTTGGCCGACCGCCTGCGCCTGGAGGCCGATCTGCGCCAAGCGCTGGCCGAGGGCACGCTGGCCGTGCATTACCAGCCGCTGTTCAACCTGGGTAGCGGCCGGCTGCGCGGCTTCGAGGCCCTGACACGCTGGAGTCACCCGACGCGCGGTGACATCAGCCCGGTCACCTTCATCCCGATTGCCGAAGAGACCGGCATGATCATCGAGCTGACCGACATGGTGCTGTCGCGGGCCTGCCGCCAGTTGCGGCAATGGCAGTCGCGTGACGTGTCGCTGCGCGAGCTGAAGATGCAAGTCAACATCTCGAGCAACGACCTGGCCCACAGCGCGCTGGCCGCGCGCGTCGAGCGTGCGTTGCGCACGACGGGCATCGAGCCGCACCACCTGACACTGGAGTTGACGGAGAACATCCTGATGCAGCGCGTGGAGGGCGTGATGCCCACGCTCGAGGCTCTGCGCCGCATCGGCGTGGGCCTGGCGATCGACGACTTCGGCACTGGTTATTCGTCGCTCAGCTACCTGTCGAGCCTGCCGATCGACAGCCTGAAGATCGACCGCTCGTTCGTCCACGGCATGCGCGAAGGTTCGAACAACACCGAGATCGTGCGCGCCATCGTCTCGCTCGGCGCATCGCTGGGCAAGGCCGTCGTCGCCGAGGGCATCGAAACCCAATCGCAGTTCGCGCAACTGCGCGAACTGGGCTGCGAGAACGGCCAGGGCTTCCACCTGTCACGGCCGCTTTCACCCAGCGAAGTCGAGCTGTTGCTCGACAGCACCATCACCGAATCGCAGTACGGTGCCGAATACTTTCACGGCACCAGCCGGATGGCCTTGACGCGGCACTGAGCGCGCCGGCCAGGCCGCCCTCGCCCGCCGGGCCGCAATAATCGCGGCCATGCAAGTATTTCGCGGCGTTCACCATCCCGGCATCGCCGCGGCTTGCGCCGTGACCATCGGCAACTTCGACGGCGTGCACCGCGGCCACCAGGCGATGCTGGCCTTGTTGATCAGCGAAGCCCGCCACCGCGGCGTGCCGGCCTGTGTATTGACCTTCGAGCCGCACCCGCGCGATTTCTTCGCCGCCGAGGCCCGGTCCATGGGCCGCGCCGCCGAAGCCCCGGCGCGCATCGCCACCCTGCGCGACAAGCTCGCCGAACTCGAGCGCTGCGGCATCGAGCAGGCCGTGGTGCTGCGCTTCGACGCGCGCTTTGCCGCGCAGTCGCCGCAGGCCTTTGTCGACGACATGCTGGTGCGCGGCCTGGGGGCGCGCTATGTGCTGGTCGGCGACGACTTCCGCTTTGGCGCCAAGCGCGCCGGTGACTACGCCATGCTCGACGCCGCCGGCCTGGCACGCGGCTTCGACGTTGCGCGGATGCAGAGCTACGAGGTGCACGGCCAGCGCGTCTCGAGCTCGGCCGTGCGCGAGGCGCTGGCCGGCGGCGACCTGCCGCGCGCCGCCGCCCTGCTCGGCCGGCCGTACAGCATCAGCGGCCATGTACTGCACGGCGCCAAGCTCGGCCGCACGCTCGGCTTCGCGACGCTGAACCTGCGCTTCGGCCACCCGCGGCCAGCCGCAATGGGCATCTTCGTCGTGCGCGTGCACGGGCTGGCCGACACGCCGCTGCCCGGCGTGGCCAGCCTGGGCGTGCGGCCGACGATCGAAGACGCAGGCCGCGTGCTGCTCGAAGCCCATTGCCTCGAATGGCCCGCCAGCCTCGGCCGCGACGGCGGCTACGGCCGCGTGATCCGCGTCGAGCTGCTGCACAAGTTGCACGACGAGCGCAAGTACCCGTCGCTCGACGCCCTGCGCAAAGGCATCGCGGTGGATGTGCTCGATGCGCGGGCCTGGTTCGCCCGCGGCCAGGCTCAGAGGGTCGTCAGCGACGCGTAGGCGGTGGAGGCACTGGCGGCATTGGCGACCACGTGCTCGCCGACGATCGCCATCAGCGCGTCGTGCTGCAGCGGCTTGAGGAGGTAGCCATCGCAACCGGCCAACACGGCGCGCATGCGGTCCAGGCGTCCGTCGCTCTCGGCCAGCATCACCACCTGCGGTGGGCGCTGTTTGGCGCGTGGCGCTGCCTGCTTGATCAGCTTGCAGGTCTGCCATCCGTCCAGGCCCGGCAGGGCGCGCTCGACAAAGACGAACTCGAACGCTTGCTCGGCGACCATCGTCAGGGCCTCCTCTCCGGTGCGGGCCAGGCGCACCTCGAAGCCGAAGCGCACCAGATGCGTGGCCATGAAGCGCAGCACCAGCATGCTCGGATCGACGACCAGGATGCGGCGCTGGCGCACGGGCGCAGGGTTGGCGGCGCGTGCCGGGGCGACAGGCTGCTGCGGCGTGCGGGCCAGCGTGCTTGGCGCTGCCTGCAAGCGCGGCGTTCGCGAGGCCAACAGGCCCTCGAGCGTGCGCACCAGCAACAGGGGGTTGATCGGCCGCGGCAACTGGGCCATGCAGCCATCGATGGCACGGCTGCCAACCGCCAACGTGGTGTCGAGCCGCTGGGCCGAGTGCAGCGATTCACGCACCGGCGCCGCATCGGTGTCGGCAATCAGCAGGTCGGCCTGTTCTATGTCATCGACGAGGGCGTAGCGCGGCTGCGGGTCGGTCGACAGACGCAGGCACGACTGCAGGGCTGAGCGTTCGAACAGCGAGAAGCCGATCAGGGCCAAGCGCCACACAGCAGACATTCGTTTCGACTCCGATCGGGCGACGCGGCCGACACGCAAGCAAGTGTCGAGATGCTACGGCCTGCAAGGCGCGCCGCACGCCGTACGGCACGTTGTGCTGGTGAGCACAGTGCACTAATGGACAAGAACTGCCGCCATCGCCGACGCGCCGCACAGCCGCGGCAGGGCTGCGTGCTGGACAGGCTCAGAACCGCCAGGCGAACCCCGCCCCTGCCGTCAACTGCGTGGTCTTCAAGGTCAGCGGGCTGTCGACCGTGGGCCCGAGCAGGCGGCTCAGGCCGGCACCGCCCCACACCGACCATTGGCGGTTGATGTCGGTGCGCACCTGCGCGTTAAAACCCACATCGCGCAGGCCCGAGCCCGGCGCATAGGCCGGCTTGCCGCTGCGCGCGGCCGCTTCGGGGCTGATACCGAAGCGCGACTGCATGTAGTTGGTGTCGCCCCAGGCCAGGCCGCTGCCCACCGACAGGGTGCTGCGACGGCTGAGCGGGAAGTCGCGCGCCACACCCACGTCAACCAGGGAGCCGCCTTTGCGGCCGAGGATGTCGCCGTTCCAGCCGGCGGAAAAACGCCAGTCTCGATGCGGCTGCCAGACGGCCGAGACGCGGGCGCGCAGCGTGTCGCGGATCGCGTCGAGCTGGGCCAGGTCGGGGCTGACGCTGGTCTTGCGGCCGGGGTCGTAGCGCAGGCCGAGTTGCACGCGCAGGTCGTCGCGCCGCACCAGCTCGGCGCCGACGCCGCGCACCACTTCGTCGTCGTAGCGGGTGACGAAGTTGCTCGAGGTCGCCACCGTGAAACGCCCCCAGCGCAGGTAGATGCCGGGCTTGGGCGACACCTTGCGCAAATCCGAGCCCTGGTATTGCGGCGAGCTGTTGAGCTGCAGGCCGATGGCGCCTTCGAAGTGGGGCCGCGGCCCGGGTGTCGGCGGCGGTTCCTCCTGGGCCACAGCGGCCAGCGGCCAGGCGGCCCCGAGCGCCACAAAGCCCGTCAGTAGAATCCGGCGCATGGCTGCTTGCATGGTTCGACTCGATTCATTGCGCTGGTGCACGACGACGCGTCGGCAGACCACACGAGATCGAATTTAGCCGGGTTTCGCCCACGAACCGCCGAATGGCTTGAGTTTCATCAGGCCACTGACCGCAACGAGTGTCGCCAACAGGCGATGCATCCAGCCGAACCCGCACCATGTCCGACACCCACAACGCCACCGATTACCGCGCCACGCTGAACCTGCCCGACACGCCGTTCCCGATGCGCGGCGACCTGCCCAAGCGCGAGCCGGGCTGGATCGCGGCCTGGAACGAGCAAGGCATTTACAAGCAGTTGCGCGATGCGCGCCACGGCGCACCGCTGTTCGTGCTGCACGACGGCCCGCCCTATGCCAACGGCGTGCTGCACATCGGCCACGCGGTGAACAACATCCTCAAAGACATGGTCGTCAAGTCCAAGCACCTGGCGGGCTTCGACGCGCGCTTCGTGCCGGGTTGGGACTGCCACGGCCTGCCGATCGAGAACGCGATCGAGAAGGCCCATGGCCGCAACCTGAGCCGCGACGAGATGCAGGCCAAAAGCCGCGCCTACGCCACCGAGCAGATCGCGCAGCAGAAGGCCGACCGCCAGCGCCTGGGCGTGCTCGCCGATTGGGAGCACCCGTACCGGACGATGGACTTCGGCAACGAGGCCGGGGAGATCCGCGCGTTCAAGCGCGTGATCGAACGCGGCTTCGTCTACCGCGGCTTGAAGCCGGTGTACTGGTGCTTCGATTGCGGCTCGTCGCTGGCCGAGCTCGAAATCGAGTACGCCGACAAGAAATCTCAGACGCTCGATGTCGGCTTTCTGTGCGCCGAGCCCGACAAGCTGGCCGCGGCCTTCGGCCTGCCCGAAATCGTCGGCGAAGCCTTCGCGGTGATCTGGACCACGACCGCGTGGACCATCCCCGCCAACCAGGCCCTGAACCTCAACCCGGCGCTGGATTACGCGCTGGTGCACACCGAACGCGGGCAGTTGCTGCTGGCCGCGTCGCTGGTCGAGCCGTGCCTGGCGCGCTACGGCCTGCAAGGTACCGTGGTGGCGACCACGCTCGGCGCCAAGCTGGACGGCATCCGCTTTCGCCACCCGCTGGCCCATGTCGATGCCGGCTACGACCGCCTCGCCCCGGTCTACCTGGCCGACTACGCCACGGCCGAAGACGGCACCGGCATCGTGCACTCGTCGCCGGCCTACGGCGTCGATGACTTCAACTCATGCACGGCGCACGGCATGACGGTTGACGAGATCCTCAACCCGGTGCAAGGCAACGGCAGCTACGCCGCCGACTTCCCCTTGTTCGGCGGCCAGCACATCTGGAAGGCGGCGCCGCTGATCATCGAGGCGCTGCGTGATGCCGGGCGCCTGTTCGCCACCTCGACCATCACCCACAGCTATCCGCATTGCTGGCGCCACAAGACCCCGGTCATCTACCGCGCCGCGTCGCAGTGGTTCATCCGCATGGACGAAGCGAATGGGGCAAGTGCGGGCGTCTTCACCCAGGACAAGGCGCCGCGCACGCTGCGCGCGATGGCGCTCGATGCGATCGAGGCCACCACCTTCTTCCCCGAAAACGGCAAGGCCAGGTTGCGCGACATGATCGCCAACCGGCCCGATTGGTGCATCAGCCGCCAGCGCAGTTGGGGCGTGCCGCTGCCCTTCTTCCTGCACAAGGACAGCGGCGAGCTGCACCCGGACACGATGGCGATCCTCGACCGCGCCGCAGCGATCGTCGAAAAAGGCGGCGTCGAGGCCTGGAGCCGCGTCACGGCCGAAGAGATCCTCGGCGCCACCGATGCGAAGCACTACAGCAAGAGCAGCGACATCCTCGAAGTCTGGTTCGACTCGGGCTCGACCTTCTTCCACGTGCTGCGCGGCTCGCACGCGCGCGACGGCGCGCTCGACAAGACGGGCGGCGCGCACGACAGCGGCCCCGAAGCCGACCTCTACCTCGAAGGCCACGACCAGCATCGCGGCTGGTTCCACTCGTCGTTGCTGCTCGGCTGCGCGCTCTACGGCCGCGCGCCCTACCGCGGCTTGTTGACGCACGGCTTCACGGTCGACGGCCAGGGCCGCAAGATGAGCAAGTCGCTCGGCAACATCATCGAGATCAAGGCCGCGGCCAAGGATCCCGGCGCCGAGGTCGTGCGCCTCTGGGTCGCCGCCACCGACTACGCCAACGACCCGCCGATCGACAAGAACATCCTGGCGCGCGTGGTCGACAGCTACCGCCGCATCCGCAACACGCTGCGCTTCTTGCTCGCCAACGTGAGCGACTTCGATGCCGCGAAGGACGCGGTGCCGGCGAGCGAGCTGCTCGAGATCGACCGCTGGGCGCTGGCGCGCGCGGCCGAACTGCAGGCCGAATTGCTGGCGCACTACGCGAAGTTCGAGTTCCATCCGGTGGTCGCCAAGCTGCAACTGTTCTGCAGCGAAGACCTCGGCGCGTTCTACCTCGACGTGCTGAAGGATCGCCTCTACACCACCGCGCCCAGGTCGCTCGCGCGGCGCAGTGCGCAGACCGCGCTCTGGCAGATCACGCACGCGATGCTGCGCTGGATGGCGCCGTTCCTGTCGTTCACCGCCGAGGAGGCGTGGCCGATCTTGGCGCCCGGAAGGTCACCGTCGATCTTCACCGAGACCTTCTCGACCTTCGGCGCGCCGGACACGGCCCTGCTCGCCAGGTGGCAGCGCATCCGCGCCCTTCGCGACGAGGTCAACAAGGCGATCGAAGCGGTGCGCACGGCGGGTGCCGTCGGCTCGTCGCTGCAGGCCAACGTCACGGTCGCGGCCAACGCCGAGGACCGCGCCCTGCTGGCATCGCTCGGCGACGACCTGAAGTTCGTCTTCATCACGTCGGCCGCCGAAGTAGTGGCCGGCGACGCACTGGCGATCACCGTCACACCGTCGAAGGCCACCAAGTGCGAACGCTGCTGGCACTGGCGCGACGATGTCGGTCACGACGCTGCGCACCCCGCGCTCTGCGGCCGCTGCACGAGCAACCTCGTTGGCGCGGGCGAGAGCCGAACCATCGCTTGACGCGCGACAATCGGCTCCAGGAGGCACAGCCATGAGCGCATACGCCCA
>JANOKY010000559.1:0-1651 GCA_031419635.1 Burkholderiales bacterium
AATCGTCTCGTCGCTGGCCTACCTGCTGCTGTTTGCGCACAGCAGGCTCTACGGCGAAGCCGGTTTGCAAGTGCTGTTCGTCGTCGTCGCTGCCTGGGGCTGGTGGCAGTGGCGCTACGGCAAGCAGGCCGATGGCGCGGCGCTGGCCGTGCGTTACCTCGCCCCGCGCGCGCGCTGGGCCTTGGCTGCGGCCACCCTCACCGCCTGGCCGCTGCTGGGCCTGCTGCTGCAACGCGTCACCGACACCGACGTGCCGTTCTGGGACGCGCTGCCGACGGCCGGCAGCGTGGCCGGCCAATGGCTGCTGGGCCGTCAGTATGTCGAGAACTGGCCAGTGTGGGTGGCGGTCAACGCCGTCAGCATCGCGCTGTTCGCGTACAAAGGCCTCTGGCTGACCGTCGTGCTTTACGCCTTGTTCCTGCTGCTGGCACTGGTGGGCTGGCGTGCCTGGGCGCGGCGAGTGCCAGCATGAGCGGCCAGGTCATCGCCATCGTCGGCGCCGAAAGCACCGGCAAGAGCACGCTGGCCGTGGCGCTGGCCGCGCGCATTGCCGACAGCACCGGCCTGACCTGCATCGCAGTGAGCGAGGTACTGCGCGAATGGTGCGACCGCGAGGGCCGCACGCCGCGTGCTGACGAGCAGCTCGGCATCGCCACGACGCAGCAACAACGCATCGACGAGGCCGCTGCGACACACGCCGTGGTCGTCGCCGATACCACGCCGCTGATGATCGCCCTCTACAGCCTGCACCTCTTTGGCGATGCATCGCTGCTGCCGATGGCCATTGCCGCACAGCGCCGTGCCGCCCTGACACTGTTGACGGCGCTGGACCTGCCCTGGATCGCCGACGGCCTGCAACGCGACGGCGAGCATGTGCGCGAGCCGGTCGACCGCGCCCTGCGCGCGCTGCTCACCGAACACGGCATCGCCTGGTCGGTCGTCGGCGGCCAGGGCGCGGCGCGGCTCGACCAGGCCTTCGACGCGGCCACGCCGCTGCTGGCGCGGCTGGCACCGCCGCAATCGGGCCTGTTCACCCGCCTGGCCGAACGCCAAGCAGCGCTGCCCGCCTGGCGCTGGGTCTGCGAGAAGTGCGACATGCCCGATTGCGAGCACGCACTGATGCGCTCACTGCAAGGCCGCTGAACCCGGCGGCTGGTCGCGCTCGGGCGCGAATATCTCGCCCACGTCGACCGCGTCGAAGCGGTACTGCAGGCCGCAGAACTCGCAGCCGACCTCGACCTCGCCGCGCTCTGCAATCAGGCCCTCGACCTCCGGCGCGCCCAGGCTGCGCAGCATGCCGCGCACGCGCCCGCGCGAGCAACTGCAGGCAAAGCGCGGCTGCAGCGGCTCGAAGCGGCGCAGGTCTTCTTCCCAGTACAGGCGGTGCAGCAGGGTGTCGGCGTCCAGCGCCAGCAGCTCCTCGCGGGTCAGCGTCGCGGTCAGCAAGGCGATGCGATTGAAGGCCTCGTTGACGCCGATCTCGTCTTCGCGGTGCTGGCGCTCGAGGTTGCCTTCGCCGGCCACCGGCAGGCGCTGGATCAGCAGGCCCGCGGCGCAGTCGTCGTCGGCCGCCTGCATCAGCCGGGTGTCGAGCTGCTCGAACTGCAGCATGTAATGCTCGAGCACTTCGGCCAGCGCCTGCAGCGGCTCG
>JANOKY010000560.1:0-2793 GCA_031419635.1 Burkholderiales bacterium
CCACCTGAAAGCGATGTACGGCATCACGCTGGCCTACCACCACCACATGGGCGCGTATGTCGAATCGCCGGCCGACATCGACCGCCTGATGGCGCTCACCAACCCGGCCAAGGTTGGCCTGCTGTTCGACACCGGCCATGCGTATTTCGGCGGCGCCACCGACCCGGCGGCGCTGTTGAAGCAACATGTCGCCCGCGTGGTGCATGTGCATTGCAAGGACGTGCGGCCGACCTTGATCGCCAACGCCCGCAACGACGGCTGGAGCTTCCTGAATGGTGTGCTCGCCGGCACCTTCACCGTGCCCGGCGATGGTGTGATCGACTACGACGCCGTGCTCGGAACGCTGCACGCCGCCGGCTACCAGGGCTGGCTGGTGGTCGAGGCCGAGCAGGACCCGGCGGTGGCGCCGAGCTATGCCTATGCGAAGAAGGGCTACCAGACGCTGCGCCGCATCGTCGATCGGCTGGATGGCAAGCCATGACCAGCCCGCTGCTCGCCAAGGCGCGGCGCGAGGGCCGCGAGATCGTCAACGTCACGCCGCAAAGCGCCGGCTGGAAGCATGTGGGCTTTCGCGCGCTGCGCCTGGCGGCCGGCGACAGCGAGCACCTGGCCACGGGAGCGCGCGAACTGTGCATCGTGGTGCTGGCCGGCGCCGTCGACATCACGGTCGGCGCGCAGGAATTCGACGAAGTCGGCAACCGCGACAGCGTGTTCGATGATCGCGCCCCCGCGGCCCTGTACGTGCCCGCGCACCAGAGCGTCGCGATCCATGCCTTCGGCCCCGCCGAAGTGGCGCTGTGCAGCGCCCCCAGCGACAACCAAGCGCGCGCCGTGCGCCTGATCGACCCGGCCTCGATGCGCCGCAGCACGCGCGGCCAGGGCAGCAACACGCGCACCATCTGCGACATCCTGCCGCACGACGACCCGACCGCCGCGCACCTGCTGGTGGTGGAAGTGCGCACCCCCGCCGGCCATTCGTCGAGCTACCCGCCGCATAAGCATGATTCTCACGATGGCGAGGTCCCGCCCCGTGAGACGCAACTCGAAGAGACCTACTACCACCGCCTCAACCCGCCGCAGGGCTTCGCATTCCAGCGCGTCTATACCGACGACCGCAGCCTCGACGAAGCGATGGCCGTCGAGGACCACGACGTGGTGATGGTCCCGCGCGGCTACCACCCCGTCGTCGCGCCGCACGGCTACGAGCTGTACTACCTGAACGTGATGGCCGGCCCGCAGCGCCTCTGGGTCTTTCGCAACGACCCGGCGCATGAGTGGATGCTCAAGACCTGAATCGCCGTGTCGGGCCTGAGCACGGGCCGGGCTCAGGCGCCCGTCCACGATGCAGGCCCTGCCTGGTTGCAGTGGCTCATCTTGCCAATCGAAGCAGCCGGCACCAGTTCACTCGTTGAGGGCTCGCACAAGCTGTTCGAGCGCCTGAGGGTGCGCAGCGAGTGCCCGCTGTAACGTGGGCAACCTCGCTTTCACGGTCCTGCGCATCGCGACGGGCACTTCTTGAAACGAGTCCGACAGGTCTTCATCCTGCAGCTCCACCAAGACCGCTGCGAGTGTGGCCGCCTGCATCAGGTCCTTGGCGGCTTTCTCGGGAAAACTCCTGCGCGCGCCGCTGGAGTAAAGCTTATGCCAGACGAATCGCTCCGCACGGGGAAGCATGACCGGTACGCAATGCCCTCCCGCAAGCACCGCTGCGCTCTGCGAGTCTTGGAGCAGGTAGTCAAAGTACGGCACCGTTTGCGCGTGCCAGTTCAGTTGCGGGACGTGGACTGAACGGCCCAACCTTACGCCCGGCGTCAACAGGTCCACCCGCAGGCCGCCCGCACCCCTCAGCTTCACCGAGGTGGGCGACTGTGTGCTCGGCATGCCCGGGATGGGTACGAAGCCGAGCCGGGTGGCTTGCACGATCTGCAGAAACGACGCCGACGCACCGAGCTTGAGCTGTTGTCGTGCCGCCAGGTCGATGTCCTGGGTGCGGGCGGCCACTGCGGTCACGCCGAACTCGTTGAGCCAGCACATGTACGCGAGCGTGCCAACCAGCATGAGGCCGGCTTCGAGAATGTGCTTGTTGTGAAGTTCCACCATGACACTGGCGACGGCCTTGTCGGCCACCTGAAAACCAAGCTTGCGCAGCGTCTTGACCTGGGTGCTGGCCCACTGCGCGAACTCGAGGCTGCGCCGAGCATCGTCGAGCGCTTCGGTGTCGTCGTCTTTGCAGACCAGTTGTTCAGTTCTTCGGCCGGGCACCGGATAGAAGACGCGGTACCAATAGGCGTAGCCCGTACCTTCCCGCTTGACGAGCGTGCCGGGCGTGCCGGGCAGCATCGGGCCGGCTGCTTCGGAGCGTTCCTTCAGCTCGGCGTACTGGGTGCGGTAGGCCAGTTCAGTGGCTCGGTAGAGATGATCGGATCGTGTGGCCATGCGCTTACCCAACAAAACGAAATTTTAGTTGGTAACTGTAGGCATGCCCCTCACGCCTGCCAGACTCCATAGCCTTCTTCGCGCCAGCCGATCGCCAGCTCGACCTCCATCTCGCAAGCGGCCCGCGTCCGGCATTCGTGTCAGCGCTTCTCGCGCAGCTTGAGCACTTGCAGGTTCGGATCGCGCCGGATATCGCCCTCGGCGAACGGCATCGTGACCCAGCCGTAGTTCGAGAACAGCTTGGTCATGTCGGCGTAGTTCGGGTTGGCCGGGTCGGTGGACTGCGAATACGTCACCACCGCGCGGGCATCGGGGCCGCTGGGCGTGAACGTCACTGACTGGATGTAGCTCGAGCCG
>JANOKY010000561.1:0-8182 GCA_031419635.1 Burkholderiales bacterium
ATATCGTCAATTTCTACGCCGTCGCTCCGGCGGCGTTTCCGTGGTTCTTAATGGGGCGCAACTGGATCGGCGCCTTCAGCCACGTCATGTTCGGCGCGGTCCTCGGCGTGGCCTACATCGGGTTGAGAAAGCCGAAGCTGACCGGCCGACAAGCCGGCGACGTGCTCGTGTAGCTGCGCCAAGCGCAACGACTTCAACTCGACTGCCCCGCAGGATGCCCACGAGCGCGAGCGGCGTGGCGGCACTGGGCGCGAAGGTCGCGCCGATCGAGCGCGACCTGCTCGGCGGCGACTGTCCGAATGTCGGCTGCGTACCGTCGAAGGCGATCATCCGCACGTCGCGTCTGTACGCCGAGATGCGCGATGCCGAGCAGTATGGCGCGCGAACCCCGGCCGATATCCGCGTCGACTTTGCCGCCGTGATGGAGCGCATGCGCGGTATTCGCGCCCGCACCAGCCGTGCCGATTCGGTGCACCGGCTGATCGCGTCCGGCGTGGATGTGTTCTTCGGCCAGGCGTGCTTCACCGGAGCCGATGCATTGACGGTGGATGGTTTTAGGCTGCGCTTCAAGAAGGCGTTGATCACTACTGGCGCGCGGCTGGACACGCACTCGATTCCCGGCCTTGTGGAGGCCGGTTATCTGACCAACGAGAACGTCTTCGACCTGAGCGAACTGCCGCACGCGTTCCGCCGCTTAGGAGCGCAGACCGTCATCGTGCAGGACAAGCCGCTATTCCTGCGCAGGGAAGAACGCGACGCCGCGCAGCTTCTGTCCGATGCCTTCGCGCGCGATGGGATCGAGGTACGGCTCAACACCCGGGCCGTCAAGGTGCGCGTGGAAGGCGTGCAGACGCTCGTCGATCTGGTCAGCGACTACAAGCGCACGGCCGCGGTCGATGCCATCCTCACCGGCACCGGCCGCTTACCCAACGTCGAGGGACTCAATTTGGAAGCCGCGGGTGTTGACTGCAACGCTACCACTGGCGTTGGGGTCAACGATTTCCTACAGACCAGCAATCCGCGAACTTACGCCACCGGTGACGCCTGCCTAAAACCTACAAATAGAGCGCGAACCACCGTTCGGTCCGTAAGGCCGACCTGCTCGATCACTCCGCCGTTGCGCAGCCGGTCTATCTCTTGGAGCAACTGCTCTCGGCTTCGCGCGTCCTTCTTGGCCCTCGGCGTATCGACAGTCATCCTCCCGTCTTGCCTACACAAGCCCGTTCGGGGCCACTCGCAGAAACTCAGAGAGAAGTGTAGAAGTCGAGGCGGGGATCAATCCGCCGCCGGACCGCATGAATACTGGTGGCCAAGGGCGGAATCGAACCACCGACACGCGGATTTTCAATCCGCTGCTCTACCAACTGAGCTACTTGGCCTTTAAGGGAGGCGAATTATAGCGGCGGGGTTCAGGCCGAGCCGCCGCGCTTGTTGCGCGTCAGGTCTACGCCGAGCTGCTTCAGTTTGCGGTACAGGTGCGTGCGCTCCAGGCCGGTCTTTTCGGCCACCCGCGTCATCGAGCCGTTTTCCTTGGCCAGGTGGAACTCGAAGTAGCACTTCTCAAAGGCGTCGCGGGCTTCGCGCAGCGGGCGGTCGAGCTCGAAGCTCTGTTCGCTTTGCGGGCCCACGGGTTGGACGAGGGCGTGCGAATGGCCGGCCATCGTCGGCATGGCCTCGTGCAGGTAGGCGTTGTCGCTGCGCAGTGGGGCCAGCGCTGCCGACAGCGGCGTCACCGACGCCAGCGACGGCGCGCTACCGTGCGCCGCCAGCGGGGCTGCCGCGCGCGGTGCGGGCTTGGCCAGTGCCTGCTCCACCGCGCGCAGCAGCTTTTGCAGCGTGATCGGTTTTTCCAGGAAGGCCATGGCGCCGAACTTGGTGGCCTCGACGGCGGTGTCGATGGTGCCGTGGCCGCTCATCATGATCACGGGCATCGTCAACTGGCCGCTGGCGCCCCACTCTTTCAACAGCGAGATGCCGTCGACATCGGGCATCCAGATGTCGAGCAGCACCAGCTCGGGCTGTAGCCGCTCGCGCACCGCGCGCGCCTGCGCGGCGTTCTCGGCCAGCTCGACGGCATGGCCTTCGTCGGTGAGGATTTCCGAGAGCAGCGCGCGGATGCCGAGTTCGTCGTCAACAACAAGAATGGTGGCCATGGAAGCTCAATGCGCCTGCGCTGCCGCAAGCTGGGTGGGGTCGGCGCTCGGCGCAGCGGCGAGATTGGAAAATGATATCGAAACTTGCGCGCCGCCTGGGCCGCCCCCCTCGTCGGCGCTGCGGTTGCCGATGCGCACCCGCGCGCCATGCTCGTCGGCAATCTTCTTCACCACCGCCAAGCCCAGGCCCGTGCCTTTGCTCTTGGTGGTGACGTAGGGCTCGAAGGCGCGCTTCAAGACCTTGTCGGCAAAACCGGGGCCATTGTCGTGCACCGCCAGGCGCACCGCGCGCAGCTCGCCCAATTCATTGCGCACCGGCTCGGTGGCGATGCGCACCTGGCCATCGGCCCGCTCGGCCACCGCATCCAGGCCGTTTTGCAGCAGGTTATGGATCACCTGGCGCAACTGCGTGGCGTCGCCGACGATCCACGGCAGGTCCTTGGCGCAGGCCGCGGCCAGCCGGCCGTGCTCGATGGCTTCGCTGTACAGCGCCAGCACGTCGCCGACGAGTTCATTCAGGTTGAGCGGCGCCAGCTTGGCCGCGGGCAGCCGCGCGTAGTCGCGAAATTCGTTGACCAGTTGCTTCATCGCCTGCACCTGGGCCACGATGGTCGCCACCGAGCGGTTGAGCAGGCTGGCGTCGTCGGGCTGTAGCTTGGCCGCCAGCTTGTGCTGGATGCGCTCGGCCGACAACTGGATTGGCGTCAGCGGGTTCTTGATCTCGTGCGCCAGACGCCGTGCCACCTCGCTCCAGGCGGCAGAGCGCTGCGCCGAGACCACCTCGCTGATGTCGTCGAAGACCAGCAGGCGCCCTTCATGCGGCAGGGTGGCGCCGCGCAACAGCAGGCTGAGGGTGTCGGCGCCGGGCAGTTGCAGCTCGAATGAATCCTGCCAATGGTCGCGCTCGCCGGCCTCGGGGCTGGCACGGTGCAGCTCGAAGCGCTGCCAAACCGCCAGCGCCAGGGCTTCGAGGCCGGGCACATCGGCCAGGCTGCGGCCGCGGTACACCGACAGCGGCAGCTTGAGGATGCGCGTGGCGCCGGGGTTGACGGTGTCGATGCGGCGCTGGGCGTCGAACACGATCACGCCGGCCGTCAGGCTGTCCAGGATGGTCTGCAGGTGGGTGCGTGCGCTCTCGAGTTGGGTCACACCGCGCTGCACCTGCTCGCGCGCATGGCCGAGCTGCTCGGTCATGTCGGCAAAGCTGCGCGTCAGGCCGCCGATCTCGTCGCGCGAGGTCGACACCGGCTTGGCCGTCAGGTCGCCGGCCGCCACCTGCTTCACGCCCTCGGCCAGCAACAGCAGCGGCTTGGCCAGTTGGGTGCCCAGCACCGCAGCCAGCAGCACGGCGCCGAACACCGCCAGGATCAGTGCCAGCGTCAGCGTGCCGATGTACATCTTGCGCAGGCCGTCACGGGCCAGCGCGCGCTGCTGGTACTCGCGGTAGGCCGCCTGCACCGCCAGCGCATTGCTGGCCACCGAGGTCGGCACCGGTTGCGAAACGAGCAGGAAGCGCTCTTCGCTGCCGAGCAGGATGTCGTTGGACGGCAGTCGCACCAGCGCGCGCACGCGGGCCTTGGGCTGCGCGCCAGGTACGAGTTCATCATCCAGGCCCTCGATCTGGCTGACCACGCGCTGGGCCCGGGCCTGGCGCAGCATCGCCGCACTCGGCCGCTCGGGCACCATCGCCGCGGCGCTGCCGCTGGCGGTGACGAGGATCTGCCCGCCGGGGCCGACCAGGGCCACGTCTTGCGCCGCCAGTTGCTCGCGCAGGCGCTCCAGCGCCAGCGGCGCCGGTGGGCCGCGGGTTTCGCCCAGGCGGTCGGCGGCCACGCGAGTCTTGTTGCCCAGGTCGGCCACCAGCGCTTCGAGCGTGCCGCGGCCCAGGTCCAGGCCGGCGTCGAGCGCGCCCTGGACGCGGGCATCGAACCAGACCTCGATGCTGCGCGAAACGAACTGGTAGCTCACGGTGTAGATCAGCGCCCCGGGCAGCACGCCCACCAGCGCAAAGATGCCCGCCAGCCGGATCAGCAGCAGGGTGCCGAACTTGCCCTGGCGCTTGCGCACCGCCAGCCGCAGCGCAGCCAGCAGCACCACCAGGGCCAGCAGCGAGGCCACTGCGATGTTGAGCCAGAACAGCCAGACGAACTGGCGCTCGTAGAAGGCCGGTGCTTCGCCGGTCAGCGCCAGCACGAAGGCCAGCACCAGCACCACGCCGGTGAAGGCCACCGACGCGACCAACCAGCCCCAGCGCGATGCCTTGGTCATTTGGCGGCTTCGGACCCGAGCCTGACGCTGCGCTCGACGCCGAGCGACCAGTCGCTCGCGCCGCCGATGCCGCTGAGGCCGATCTGCATCGGCCGCGGCAACTGCGTCGTGTCCAGCCGCCAACTGAACTCGACGTAGTGGCGCCCGTCGGGCTCGACCTCGCGCGCGTCGGCAACGCGCCAGGCGGTGCTGCGCGTCATCGCCGCCAGCGCTTCGGCCAGGTTCGGAAAGCTCTGTCCGAGCCCGCCCTGGCTGACGCGCCAGGTCGAGGTCAGCGGCTGGAAACTCAGCCGCCACTCGCGCCTGGCTCGCGCAATGCGCTCGTCGCGCCAGTACCAGCGCGGACGCCAGAGCGCGGCCTGCGCGGTGAAGTAGATCGGCACCCCGCGCAGCGCGGCGTCTTCGACCGGTGTCGGCAGGGTCACGCGCAACTGGTAGTCCAACTGCACGGAGGCCTCGTCGCGGCGCGCCGCGAGTTCGAGCACCTCGACCCCCTGGGCCAGCGCTGGCAGGGCCAGCAGGCCCCACAGCAGCGCGGCCAGGGCCAGCCAGACAGCCCGCCACACCCCCAGGCGCCGCGCCGGGCGGTGCCCGAGGCGCTGGCACCGCACGTCGTGGCAGGGCATGAGAGCGCTCAGGGTTTGTGGATCAGGGCGTAGAAGAAGGCGTCGGCCGTCGCGGCTGCCGCGCTGGCATTGTCCGGCAGGGGCAGCAGGTGGCCGGGCGAGGCGGCGTCCATGTGCGCTGCACCCGGCCCCAGTCGTTGCAAAAAAGCGTCGATCTGCACCTGACCCTCGGCCTTGAAGAGCGAGCAGGTGGCGTACAGCAACCGGCCGCCCGGCGCCAGCAGCGGCCACAGTGCATCGAGCAGTTGCGCCTGCACACGCGCCAGCGCGCCGATGTCGTCGGGCCGGCGCAGCCAGCGGATATCGGGGTGGCGGCGCACGATGCCCGAGGCGGTGCACGGCGCGTCGAGCAGGATGGCGTCGAAGGGCCGGCCGTCCCACCAGGTGGCGGGCTGGCGCGCGTCGCCGGCCCTGAGCGTGGCCGTGAGGTGCAGGCGCTTGAGTGTGTCCTGCACGCGAGACAGGCGCAGCGCGTCGCTGTCCAGCGCCAGCAGGTCCAGCTCGGCCAGCTCGAGCAGGTGCGCGGTTTTGCCGCCGGGGGCGGCACAGGCGTCGAGCACCCGAGACCCGGCTGCGAGGCCACTGCCGAGCAGCAGCGGCGCGGCGCGTTGCGCCGCCGCGTCCTGGACCGAGACCTCGCCCTCGGCAAATCCCGGCAGTTGCGTCACCGGGCAAGGCTGGGCCAGCACGACACCGTGCGCGCCGAGGGCTTGGCTGGCCCGGCCTTGCGCAGCCAGCCGCTGCACGTAGGCGGCGGCCGTGGTCCGGCGGGCGTTGACGCGCAGCGTCATCGGCGGATGCCGGTTGGCTTCCTGCAGCAGCACCGGCCAATGCGCTGGCCATTCGTGCTTGACGCGTTCGATCCACCATAGCGGGTGGTTGTAGGCGCCGATCGGCTGGTGCTCGGCGGCAGCGACCATGGCCTCGCGCTCGCGCACGAAGCGCCGCAGCACGGCGTTGACGAAGGCCACCGCTGCGGGCGTGCGCTGGTGCGCGGCATGCACCGCCTGGTCGACCAGGGTGTGGTCGGGGTAGGCGGCGCGCTCGCCGGGCGCTGCCGGCCACAGCAGCGCGATAGCGCTGACCAGCAGCGAATCGACCGCCGGTGGCGGCACCTTCGGCGCCACCACGCCGCGCACCGCCTGCGCGCCACCGAGCCGGCGCAGCACCGCGAAGGCCAGCGCCTGGGTGCCGGCACGCGCGGGTGCCGGCACGCGGGCCAGCAGATCGGTCAGCGAGCGGCCTTCGCGCACGCCCTGGACCATGTCGGCGGTGTGGCCCAGCAGGTGCGACAGGGCGATCGAGGGAGGCGCGGCGCTGCTCATCGGCCCAGTCTAGGCCCTGCGCCGAACCCGGCAACACGGCACAATTGCCGGCCCAGCAGTCCCCAGGAACGCACCATGCCGAATCCGACGATGTCGATCTTTCGCAATGAGGAGGATCTGCAGAAATTGCCGGCATCCGAGCGCATCCGCTACCGGCTGGTCGGCGCCGATTGCCGCTACCACGCCAACGACAACATCGCCGCTTTCATTCGCGACGGCGAGCTCGACGAGCTCAAGGCCGAGGTGCAAGCGCAGATGCAGGGCGTGCTCGAAGCCCTGGTGATCGACACCGACAACGACCACAACACCAACGACACCGCCAAGCGGGTGGCCAAGATGTTCATCGACGAGGTCTTCCGCGGCCGCTACGTCAAGCCGCCGTCGGTGACCGAGTTCCCGAACGCCGCGCGGCTGAACGAGCTGATGATCGTGGGGCCCGTCAAGGTGCGCAGCGCCTGCTCGCACCACCTGTGCCCGATCCTGGGCCGGATCTGGATCGGCATCATGCCCAACGAGCACTCGAACCTGATCGGCCTGTCCAAGTACGCCCGCATCTGCGACTGGATCATGAGCCGCCCGCAGATCCAGGAAGAGGCCGTGATCATGCTCGCCGACGAGCTGCAGGATCGCGTCAAGCCCGACGGCCTGGCCATCGTCATGGAGGCCGATCATTTCTGCATGCACTGGCGCGGCGTCAAAGACGACGAGTCGATGATGACCAACTCGGTGATGCGCGGTGCCTTCCTCAAAGACCCCAACCTGCGGCGCGAATTCCTCTCGCTGCTGTCCAAGAAGAACGGGAGCTGACATGCTCGTCAGACTGATGTATGCCAGCCGCGCGGTGGCCGCGGTAGACCAGGAAGAGCTGATCGCGATCCTGAAGAAGAGCAAGGCCAACAATCCGAAGCTCGGCGTGACCGGTGTGCTGTGCGCCTGTTTCGATTCGCGCGTCTTCATGCAGGTGCTCGAAGGCGGCCGCTCGGCGGTCAACCGGCTCTACAACCGCATCGCCGACGACCCCCGCCACACCGACGTGGAGCTGTTGGCCTACGAGGAGATCAGCGAGCGCCGCTTCGCCGGCTGGTCAATGGGCCAAGTGAACATGGCACGCCTGAACCCGGCCCTGCTGTTGAAGTACTCCGAATGCGCCAAGCTCGATCCCTACGCCGTCAGCGGCAAGGTCTCGGTGGCGCTGTTCGACGAACTGGTGGCCACCGCCGCGGTCATGGGCCAGGGCTGACCGCTGTGCACGCCGCGCTGTCGATGTAGACCTCGAACGCGTGGTACGCCGAGCCCGAGCCGCCGACATGCGGCAGCGGCACCCACCACAGCCACCAGTCGTCGTAGCGGCGGGCCTGAACCGGGGCTTTGGCGATCGTGCAAGTGCCGCTGGTGACGCTGGCGTAGGCCACCTTGCCGGCCCAGCCGGCCTGCCACTTCGATCGTGCCACGTAGCAGCGGCTCCAGGCGTCGCGCGCCGCGAAGTCGAAGGGCGCCTGGGCCTCGAAACGGTCGCAAGCGCTGGCCGGGGCATCGCTGAACTTGACGACGCCCTGCCCGGCCACATAGGCGTGGGCCAAGGCCTGGCCATTCGCGTCGTGCAATACCAGCGTGCCCGACTGGAGCGCACCCCAACGAAGGTTCGGCGTCTTCAGCGCCAGGTCGTTGACGCTGACATGCACGTCGGCATGCGTGCGGGCCTGCCACCAGCCCCACCCGAGCACGGCCGCGATGGCGGCGGCCAAGGCAACGGTCAGACGAGCGCGTCGGCCCAAATCGTGCGCGCCCAGTTCCAGGCGTAGCCGCCTTC
>JANOKY010000562.1:0-2618 GCA_031419635.1 Burkholderiales bacterium
AGGCGGCCGGCGATGGCGATCAGGTGGATCACGGCATTGGTGCTGCCACCGATTGCCGCCAGGGTTTTGATCGCATTCTCGAAGGCCTCGTGTGTCAGGATCGACGACAGCACCTGGTCTTCATGGACCATGTCGACGATGCGCCGGCCGGCCATGCGCGCGATCACGTTGCGCCGGCCGTCGACCGCCGGGTAGGCGGCGTTACCAGGCAGGCCGACGCCCAGGGCTTCGACCATGCTCGCCATCGTACTGGCGGTGCCCATCGTCATGCAGTGGCCGTGGCTGCGGTGCATGCAGCTTTCGGCCTCGAAGAATTCAGAGAGCTTGAGCGTGCCGGCGCGGACCTGCTCGCTCATGCTCCACACGCCCGTGCCCGAGCCGAGCTGCTGGTCGCGCCAGCGGCCGTTGAGCATCGGGCCGCCGCTCACGCCGATGGTCGGCAAATCGGCACTGGCCGCGCCCATCAGCAGCGACGGCGTGGTCTTGTCGCAGCCCATCAAGAGCACCACGCCGTCGACCGGGTTGCCGCGGATGCTCTCCTCGACATCCATGCTGGCCAGGTTGCGGTACAGCATCGCCGTCGGCCGCAGCAGCGTCTCGCCGAGCGACATCACCGGGAACTCGAGCGGGAAGCCGCCGGCCTCGTAGACGCCGATCTTGACCTGCTCGGCCAGCGTCCTGAAATGCGAGTTGCAGGGCGTGAGTTCGCTGAACGTATTGCAGATGCCGATCACCGGCCGGCCGTCGAACTGGTCGTGCGGCACACCCTTGCCCTTGACCCAGGAGCGGTAGGCAAAACCGTCGCGGTCCTGGCGGCCGAACCATTGCTGGCTGCGCAGTTCGTGGGCGGGCTTCTTCTTTGTGGTCATGGTGGCGCGTTCAGTGGATGTGCGAGCCACCGTTGATGTCGATCTCGCTGCCGGTGACATAGCTCGACAACAACTGGCAGGCCAGGAACAGCGCGCAGCCCGCCACCTCGTGGGCGTGGCCGGCGCGGCCCATCGGCACGCTGGCGATGATGGCGGCGAGCTTGTCGGGCGTCATCATGCCGGCGGTGATGTCGGTGTCGATGAAGCCGGCGCAGATCGCGTTGACGCGGATGTTGTCGGGGCCGAGTTCGCGCGCTGCGGCCTTGGTGTAGCCGAGGATCGCGGCCTTGGCGGCCGAGTAGTGCGAGCCGCCGAAGACGCCGCCGCCGCGCTGCGCCGACACGCTGCTCATGTTGACGATCGAGCCCGCACGCTGCGCGCGCATCGCAGGCACCACCGCCTGGGTCATGTACAGCGTGCCGCGCATGTTCACGTCCATCACCAGCGAGTACATCTCGGGCGTGACTTCCATCAGCCGCTGCGGGCTGGTGATGCCTGCGATGTTGACGAGGATGTCGATGCCGCCGAAGCGCTGCTGCGCCAGTGCCACCACGGCCTCGCAGTCGGGTTTTTCGGTGACGTTGCAGCGCATGCCGAAGTGGCCGCTGCCTGGCAGCGATGCGGCGGCGCTGGCGGCCGCATCGGCGTCGAGGTCGAGCACCTGCACGCGTGCGCCGTGCTCGGCGAACAGCCTGGCCGTGGCCAAGCCAATGCCGCGCGGGCTGGCAGCGCCGGTGATGATCGCCGTCTTGTCTTTCAGCAGTTGGGTCATTGGAGGGCCTTTCTCACCGTGGCCGCAACCCCCTGGGCGTCCAGGCCGTAGTGGCGGTACAGGTGCGTCGGCGGGCCGAGCAACGAATACTCATCGGGCATGCCGATGCGCACCAGCTTGGCGGCCAGGCCTTCTTCGGCGATGACTTCAGCCACCGCCGAGCCGAAACCCGAACTGATGTTGTGCTCTTCGGCGGTGATCACCACGCCCTGCTTGGCCGCACGGCGGATCGCGTCCTTGTCGATCGGCGCAATGGAGTACATGTCGACGACGCCCATCTCGATGCCTTCCGCTTTGAGAATGTCGGCGGCGTCGAGGCTGGCGCTGACCAGGTTGCCGATCGCCAGCACCGTGGCGTGCTGGCCTTCGCGCAGCGTGTTGCTGCCGCCGATGTGGAAGTCGGGCGGCGCGCTGTAGACCGGCTTCTCGCGGCCGCGGCCGGCGCGGAAATAGACCGGGCCGTGGTGCGCGATGGTCTGGGTGAACGCAGCGCGGATGGCCGTGCCGTCGCAGGGTGCCATCAGCACCAGGCCGGCGATGGCGCGCAGCGCGCCGATGTCTTCGTTGCAATGGTGGCTGGTGCCGTAAAAGCCCATCGCCAGGCCCGAATGCGTGCCGATCATGCGCACGTTCAGGCCCGGGTAACAGATATCGTTGCGGATGTTCTCCACGCCCATCAACGCCAGGAAGAAGGAGTAGTTGCTGATCACCGCGATGTGGCCGGTGGTGGCCAGACCGGCCGCGGCGCCGATCATGTTGCGCTCGGCGATGCCGAAATTGAAATAGCGATCCGGGTACTTGCGGCCGAAGCCGATCACTTGAGTGGGCCGTCCCAGATCGGCGGTGCAAACCACGATGTCGTGGCCCTGCTCGACCAGCTCGCCGAGCACCGCGCCAGTGGTCAGTTGCTGCGACAGGCCGAGCGACGCGGCCATGTCCCAGGTGGCTTCGTCTTCGGTGTGCTTGACGCGGCTTTC
>JANOKY010000563.1:0-4328 GCA_031419635.1 Burkholderiales bacterium
GCCTTCGGCAACCTGTTCGTGCGCGCGCAGTGGCTGGCCGCGCACCAGGCGCTGCTGTTCGAACGCAAGCCGCGGCTGGCCACCGAGCTGGGCCTGCAGGCGGCGCACTTCCTGGCCGACAGTGACGGCCAGGTGGTCAGCGTGCGGGTGCAGACCGACCGCCAGCGCTGGCTCGGCCGCAACCGTGCGGCGAGCCAGCCGTTGGCCTCGTTCGACGCCCTGCCCCAGGCCGACGCCGCCGATGGCGATGGCGATGGCAACACCGTGCTCGACACCGGCCTGGACCCGGTCTGTGCGCTGTCGGTGCGCCTGCGCATCGCGCCGCACACCAAGGCCGAGTTGACCTTCGCCACCGCGGCCTCGGACAACGGCGAGACCTTGCGTGCGGTGATCGACAAGTATCGCCAGGCCAGCCATGTGCAGCGGGCCTCGCTGATGTCGGCCACGCTGAGCGGCATCCGCCTGCGCACGCTGCGCATCAGTGCCGAGAACTTCGCCGCGATCCAGAGCCTGACCACCGCGCTGGTGCTGAGCCTCACCAGGCCGCAGAGCGCTGCGGTGGCCGACGGCGCGCCCGCGGCGCTGTGCGACCGCCGCCTGCTCTGGCGCTTCGGCATCTCGGGCGACCGGCCGATCATCCTGGTCTCGGCCGGCGTGACCCAGGGCCTGGGCCTGCTGCGCTCGCTGGCCCAGGCGCTGCGGCTGTGGGCCTGGGGCGGGGTGGCCTGCGACCTGGTGGTGGTGAATGCCGAAGCGGCGTCGTACCAGATGGCCTTGCAACGCGAGATCGCCGCGCTGCGCGAGCGCCATGGTGTCAATGGCGGGGCAGACACCAACCTGCACGGCCCATCCACCACCGGCCTGCATGTGCTGCGCGCCGACGAATTGTCGGCGGATGAGCTGAGCACCCTGCAATGCCTGGCACGCGTGCGTCTGCGCGCCGATGGCCGGCCGCTGCCGCACCATGTGCAGGAGTGGTGCGAGCTGCATGAAGAGGCCTTCGAGTTGCGCCACGACACCTCGACCGCGGCGGTGGCACTGGCCACGGTGGCGACGACCGCGGTGCCGGCACCGGTGGGTGCCTTCGTGCCGCTGACGGGCGAGTTCGGCTTCGAGGTCGGCAGCGCATTGCGGCCGGCGCGGCCCTGGGTCAATGTGATGGCCAACGCCGGCTTCGGCAGCCAGTTGTCGGAGGCCGGCGGCGGCTACACCTGGGCCCGCAACAGCCGGTTGAACCAGCTCACCGCCTGGTCCAACGACCCGGTCGCCGACCCGCCCAGCGAGTGGTTCCTGTTGCAAGACCGCAGGAGCCGGCAGACATGGAGCGTGACGCCGTCCGCCTGGGGCGCAGCAGGCGATGGCAGCAGCGAGGCCGCGAGCTACCAGGTCACCCATGGCCAGGGCAGCAGCCGCATCCGCCACCGCCGCGGCGAGGTCGAAGTCACGGTGACCTGGTGCGTCGACGCCGAAAGCTCGGTCAAGCAGGTGCGGCTATACATCGCCAACCGCAGCTCGCGCACGCTGCACTGGCGCGCGGTCGGCATCGCCGAGTGGATGATGGGTGCCAACCGCAGCGACCGCAGCACGGTGCACACGGCGCTGCACCGCCAGCGCCTGCCCGAACACAAACTCACCGCGCTGCTGTGCACGCAACGCGACCACTCGGCCGGCTTCGGCGACGGCACCGCCTTTCTGGCCATCGTCGGCGCCGCCGAAGAAACCGAAGACTGGACCTGCGACCGTCGCGAATGCTTCGACGCCCGCGGCGGCCTGGTGCTGCCCGACCATTTCGGCCAGCGCAGCGGCAGCGGCCTGGACCCTTGCGCGGCGCTGTCGACGAAGCTGACGGTGGCGGCCGGCGAGAGCGCCGAGCGCGTCTTCCTGCTCGGCTACGCCGACAGCCCCGACGCCGCGCGGCAGCTCGCCGCGGTGGCCGCAGCCACCTCGGCCACCGAGCGCAGCGCCCAGGTGCGCCGCCACTGGGACCGCTTGCTCGGCGCGACCACGGTGCAAACGCCCGACCCGCAGTTCGACGCGCTGGTCAACCGCTGGCTGCTGTACCAGACCCTGTCATGCCGCCTCTGGGCCAAGGCGGGCTTCTACCAGGCCGGAGGAGCCACCGGCTTTCGCGATCAGTTGCAGGACGCGATGGCACTGGCCTGGGCCGCGCCCGCGATGCTGCGCGAGCAGATCGTGCTCGCTGCCTCGCGGCAGTTCCCCGAAGGCGATGTGCAGCATTGGTGGCACAGCCCGGGCGGCGCCGGGGTGCGCACGCATTTCTCCGACGACCTGCTGTGGCTGCCGCACGCCTGCGTGCATTACTTGCGCACGACCGGAGACGCCACGCTGCTCGAGCAGCGCGTGCCTTTCATCGACGGCGCGGCGATCCCTGAGGGTGCCGAGGATGCCTACTACACGCCGAGCGTCAGCAGTGAAGAGGCCAGCGTCTACGAGCATGGCGCGCGCGCCATCGACCGCAGCCTGCGGGTGGGCGTGCACGGCCTGCCGCTGATGGGCAGCGGCGACTGGAACGACGGCATGAACCGCGTCGGCATCGAGGGACGCGGCGAATCGGTCTGGCTGGGCTGGTTCCTGTGCCGCCTGGTGGCCGACTTCGCGCCGCTGGCGCAGGCCCGTGGCGACAGCGCACGCGCCGCGCGCTGGCTGCAAGCCGCGCAGGGCTGGACGCTGGCCTTGAACGACGCGGCCTGGGATGGCCAGTGGTTCAAGCGCGCCTTCTTCGACGACGGCACGCCGCTCGGTTCGCACGCCAACCCCGAGGCCCGAATCGACCTGATTGCGCAGGCCTGGTCGGTGCTGTCCAACGCCGCGCCGGTGGCCTTGCAGCGCATCGCGCTGGCGGCAGTGGAAGAGCACCTGGTCGATCACGAGGCCGGGCTGATCCGCCTGCTCGACCCGCCGTTCGTGAACGCCGTGCCGAGCGCGGGCTACATTCAGGCCTACCCGCCAGGCGTGCGCGAAAACGGCGGCCAGTATTCGCATGCCGGCGTGTGGGCGCTGATGGCGCAGGCCGACTACGCGCGCGCACATCCGCATGCGCAGGACAACGACCACGGCAATGACAGCGCCTACCGCTACTTCCGCTACCTGAGCCCGGCACACCGCGCCCAGCACGCCACGCATGGCGCGGTGTATGCCATCGAGCCGTATGTGATGGCCGGCGATGTGTACACGCAGCCGCCCTATGTCGGCCGCGGCGGCTGGAGCTGGTACACCGGCGCCGCGGCCTGGATGCACCGCGCGGCGGTCGAGTCGATCTTCGGCCTGCGGCTGGGCGCGCAGGCGCTGTCGTTCAGCCCCTGCCTGCCTTCGCATTGGCCGCGCGCCGAGCTGACGCTGCGGCGTGACGGCCGCACGATGCGTTTCATCTTGCTGCGCGGCGACGCTGCCGATGCCGTGGCCGCCACCGCCGCGCTGGGGGCGCAGTTGCTGCGCCCCGGCCAGGCACTGGCATGGCGCGAGCTGCCGCCACAGAGCTGCTTCGCGATACCACTGGCACACGACAGCTACACGGCTGTGCCGCCGACGCGCGTCGCATCCGCCCTGCAACTCTGATCGTCCGACAGACCTGCGCGGCGCTGTCCTACAACGGCAGGCGTAGGGCGCCGATGGCTGGCGGGCGGCCACGTTTCTACAGTCACCCAATCGGTTCGGTGCGACAGCGCACCGAGCCCCCGCCGTCAAACAGGATCGCCCCATGGCTGCCAAGCACGTACCCAGCACTGTCAAACCCCTGCCGGTGGCCGAGGCCGGCCACATGAAGCTCAACGAAGCGGCCATCGACGCAGCGCGGCGCAGCCTGGATGAGGGTGCGGTGACGCCGAGCTATGGCCCCTGGCGCGAAGACATCATCAAGCTGCTCAACGATTCGTTGGCCACGGAACTGGTGTGCGTGCTGCGCTACAAGCGCCACCACTTCACCGCCGAGGGCCTGGCGTCACCGAAGATCGCCGAAGAGTTCCTGGTCCATGCGAATGCAGAAGCCGGCCACGGCGACCGCTTGGCCCAGCGCATCGTGCAACTCGGCGGCGAACCCGATTTCTCGCCCGACTCGCTGAGCGGGCGCAGCCACGCGGCGTATGACGATTCAACCGATCTGAAAGCCATGATCAAGGCCAACCTGATCGCCGAACGCGTAGCCATCGAGGCCTACAGCCAGATCATCGCGCTGATCGGCGACAAGGATTCGACCACCCGTCGCCTGCTCGAAGACATCCTCGCCGACGAGCAGGAACACGCCGACGAGTTGAAAGACTGGCTCGCCGCCGGCTGAGTTCACTGGCGACAGCCGGTTCCGGTAACCGGCG
>JANOKY010000564.1:0-2876 GCA_031419635.1 Burkholderiales bacterium
CGGCCGCAACGACCTGTCGCAACTGCGCACGCTGCAAGACTGGTTCCTCAAGTACGAGTTGAAGAGCCTACCCAACGTGGCCGAAGTGGCCAGCGTCGGCGGCATGGTGCGGCAGTACCAGGTGGTGCTGGACCCGACCAAGCTGGCGGCCTACGGCGTGACCTATGCGCAAGTGCGTGATGCGCTGATGGCCGGCAACCAGGAAACCGGCGGCTCGGTGCTCGAGCTGGCCGAAGTCGAGTACATGGTGCGCGCCAGCGGCTACCTGAAGACGCTGGACGACTTCCGCGCCATCCCCTTGTCAGCCAAGGCCGGCATCCCCGTGCGCCTGGGCGACGTGGCCACCGTGCAAGTGGGCCCCGAGATGCGCCGCGGCATCGCCGAACTCGACGGCGAAGGCGAAGTCGCCGGTGGCATCGTGGTCCTGCGTTCCGGCAAGAACGCGCAGGCCACCATCGAGGCCGTCAAGGCCAAGCTGACTGAGCTACAGAAGAGCCTGCCGCAGGGTGTCGAGATCGTCACCACTTACGACCGCAGCGCGCTGATCGAGCGGGCGATCAAGAACCTCTCGTTCAAGCTGCTCGAAGAGTTCATCGTCGTGGCCGCCGTCTGCGCCATCTTTCTCTGGCACCTGCGCTCGGCCCTGGTGGCCATCATCGCGCTGCCACTGGGCGTACTGACCGCCTTCCTGGTGATGCGCTACCAGGGCATCAACGCCAACATCATGTCGCTGGGCGGCATTGCGATTGCCATCGGCGCGATGGTCGATGCGGCGGTGGTGATGATCGAGAACGCGCACAAGAAGATCGAAGCCTGGCAGCACGCGCACCCAGGCGGTGAACTCAAAGGCGAGGAACGCTGGCAGGTGATGACGACGGCGGCGGAGGAAGTCGGCCCGGCGCTGTTCTTCTCACTCTTGATCATCACGCTGTCGTTCATTCCGGTCTTCACGCTCGAAGCGCAAGAGGGGCGCCTCTTCGGGCCGCTGGCCTTTACCAAGACCTACGCGATGGCCGCTGCGGCCGGTCTGTCCGTCACGCTGATCCCGGTGCTGATGGGTTACTGGATCCGCGGGCGCATTCCCGACGAGCAGAAGAACCCGATCACGCGCGGCCTGATCGCCGTCTACCGGCCAGCGCTGGAATGGGTGCTGAAGTGGCCCAAGGCCACGCTCGGCATCGCCGTGCTGCTGCTCGCCACCACCGCCTGGCCGCTCTCGCAACTCGGCGGCGAGTTCCTGCCCAAGCTCGACGAAGGCGACCTGCTGTACATGCCCTCGGCCCTGCCGGGCCTGTCGGCGCAAAAAGCCAGCGAGCTGCTGCAGCTCACCAACCGCATGATCAAGACCGTACCCGAAGTCGCGCGCGTATTCGGCAAGGCCGGCCGCGCCGAAACGGCCACCGACCCAGCGCCGCTGGAGATGTTCGAGACCACGATCCAGCTCAAACCCCGCGAGCAGTGGCGCGCCGGCATGACGCCCGACAAACTGGTTGAAGAACTCGACCGCGCGGTGAAGGTGCCGGGCCTGTCCAACATCTGGGTGCCGCCGATCCGCAACCGCATCGACATGTTGGCCACCGGCATCAAGAGCCCGATAGGAGTCAAGGTGACGGGCGGTGAACTGGCCGCGATCGACCGCGTGGCCGCGCGCATCGAGCAAGTGGCCAAGGGCGTGCCGGGCGTGTCGTCGGCGCTCGCCGAGCGCCTGACCGGTGGCCGCTATGTCGACGTGCAGATCGACCGCGCCGCGGCGGCGCGCTACGGCCTGAACATAGCCGATGTGCAAGCGCTGATCGCGGGTGCGGTGGGCGGCGAAAACGTCACCGAGACGATCGAAGACCGGGCCCGCTTTCCGGTCAACCTGCGCTACCCGCGCGAGTGGCGCGACTCGCCGCAGCGCCTGGCCGAGTTGCCGATCCTGACGCCGATGGGGCAGCAGATCACGCTCGGCAGCGTGGCCAAGGTAACGATCACCGACGGCCCGCCGATGTTGAAGAGCGAGAACGCGCGGCCTTCGGGGTGGGTCTATGTGGACACGCGCGGGCGCGACCTGGCTGCGGTGGCCAATGACCTGCGCCGCGCTGTCACCGCCGAGGTCAAGTTGGAGCCCGGCATGAGCGTGGCGTACTCGGGCCAGTTCGAGTTCCTCGAGCGCGCCAATGCGCGCTTGAAGCTCGTCGTGCCCGCCACCCTGCTGATCATCTTCGTGTTGCTGTACCTGACCTTCAGCCGCTTCGACGAAGCGCTGCTGATCATGGCCACGCTGCCCTTCGCGCTCACCGGCGGGGTCTGGTTTCTCTACCTGCTCGGCTACCACCTGTCGGTGGCCACGGGGGTGGGTTTCATCGCGCTGGCCGGCGTGGCGGCGGAGTTCGGCGTCATCATGCTGCTGTACCTGAAGCAGGCGCTGCAGGACCGCTTGGCCGCCGGGGCTGTGGCCGTGGCCTCTGCCGAAATGCTCGACGACGCCATCCGCGAAGGCGCCGTCTTGCGCGTGCGGCCGAAGGCGATGACGGTGGCCGTGATCCTGGCCGGCCTGGTACCGATCGTCTGGAGCAGCGGCACCGGCTCCGAAGTGATGAGCCGGATCGCCGCGCCGATGCTCGGCGGGATGGTGACGGCGCCGCTGCTGTCGATGCTGGTGATCCCGGCGGCGTACCGCTTGATGCGGCGGCGCCATGAACGCCAGGGCCTGCGCGTGGAGGCGGCGGCAGCGCAGTGACCTTCACCGGCCGCGAGAACCCTCAGCCGCTCAATGCGCGCCGCGGATGTGCCGGTGTGGCGGCAGTTTGGCGACCGCCACCGCAGCGCTATCGAGTCCGTTGAGGATGCCGCAGCCGGTCGCCGCACGAGGCACGCTGCATTGCGCACGCAGC
>JANOKY010000565.1:0-4082 GCA_031419635.1 Burkholderiales bacterium
TTGGGCTGCACGCTCATCACCAGGTCGCGGCCGGCCACGCGCAGGCGCTTGATCGCGTCGCTGTCGGCGCCATGCAGTGCGGTGGCCTTCATCAGCGCCTGGCTCCAGACCTGGGCCAGGAACTGGCGCAGGAAGTCATCCATCTGCACCGGCGCCAGGCCGGCGTGCAACTGCTGCATGAAGCGCTGCTGCAGCAACAGGTCGGTTTCCTTCTGGTCGAGCAGGGTCGAGGCTTTGCTGTGGGCTTCGACATCACGCTGGGCCTGTTCGGCGACAAATGATTCGAGCTTGTCCAGCGTTTGCTCGTACAGCGACATCTGGTCGAAATCGCCGCTGACGATGTCGTCGACCAGATCGCGCACCAGGGTCAGGAAATGCTGGCCCGGGCCTTCGGAATAGTCTTCGAAGGCCACCGCCAGCGAGGCCATGCGGTTGACCAGACGGCGCACCGGGTGGCGGCGCGACGAGAAGAAGGTGGCGTCGCCGAGCGCGGCGCGCAGCACCGGCAGTTGAAGGCGGGCGATGTGCCGCGCCATCTGCGGCGGCACCTTGGGATCGGCCAGGATCTGGTCGAACAGGCTGCCGACCACGTCGATCACCATGTGGTCGAGCGAACCGGTGGCGGTACGGCGCAGCTCCTCGCGGTTGGCCAGGATCAGGTTGGGCAGCGCCGGCAGCGCGCCGACGCCCGAACCGCGCACGCTGTTCAGGCTGCGCGCGGCATCCACCTGGGTATCGACGGCGATGTTGCCGAGCATTGCCAGGCGCCGAATCAGGTTCATCACCTCGCCGTCGACCTGGCCGATGGTGGCGTGCTGCGGCGCATGGCCCGCCGTGCCGCCCGAGCCGCCCAGGCCCGAGCGGGTGCTCAGCCCGCCGCTGCCGCCGCCGCTGGAAAGGCGCCCCGCGCTGCTGTCGGGTGCATCCACGCCGACCGGTTTGCCCAGCGTGTCGTAGCCGGTGTTGGTGAACTGGCCGAGCTCGTTGCCGGGGCCCTGCACGCTGCGCACCGCCATTTCGGGCGGCTTGACACCGGCCGCCTTCATCTCCTGCACGATGGTGCTGTACAGCGCCGGCATGGCGCTGGCCAGGGTGCGCGCCAACTGCTCGGCCATGACCTTGCGCACCGAGGGCCGCTCGCTGATGGTGTCGCAGGCGGCGACCATCGCCCGCCCGATGACCTCGGGCCGCAGCGGATTGCGCGGCTCGGTCTCGCTGCGGCTGGCGCCATGCGGTTTGTGCAGCAGGCCGGTCATCAGCGCGTCGAGGTCGCGCAGCTCCCACTCGCAGTCGTGCTGCAGGGTCAGGGCGAAGCGCTCGGCGCTGACCTGGATTTCGACTTCGCGGTCATCGACCAGGGTCAGCGATTGCCACGACGAGCCGACGGCGCTGCTGCGCACGGTGCCTTCGCGGCGGCGCGTGTCGGCGGCCAGGCTGTCGTCCAGGCGCTCATTGAAAGTCATCGCAAACGCCGACTGCTTGCGGTTCAGCTCGAATTGCGCGGCCAGCAGGTCTTCGCGTTCGGCCGTGCTGCTGCTGCCCAGCGCGGCCACGCCCAGGCCGTCGACGCAGCGCTGCGCCGCCTCGCGGGCGGCGACCTTGATGCGTTGTACCGCCGTCGTGAGGGCGGCGGGCAGTCGCGGCAGCGGTGGGATCATCGGTTGGGTCGCGTGCAGGCGCTAGCGTGTGTGCTGTGCTGTGCTCTTTGCGGGCGGGGCTGGTACCCGGCGCCAGCCCGTACACGGCCCAAAGTATGGGGCCAAATCCGCCGGCCCCAGATGCCTACTTCTTCAGCGAATCGCGGATTTCGCGCAGCAACAACACGTCTTCGGCCGGCGCCGCAGGCGCTGCCGGCGGCGCTTGCCTCTTCATGCGGTTGATCTGTTTGACCATCATGAAGATGATGAAGGCCAGGATGATGAAGTTGATGGCCACGGTGATGAAGTTGCCATACGCGAACAGTGGCACACCGGCCTTGGACAGGGCTTCGTAGGTCATCGCGCCTTTGTAGTCGGCGGGCACCGTGCCGAGCTGAACGAAGTAGTTGGAGAAATCCAGGCCGCCGAAGATCCTGCCGACGATGGTCATGATCAGATCCTTGACGATCGAGTCGACGATCTTGCCGAAGGCCGCGCCGATGATCACGCCCACGGCCAGATCGACGACGTTGCCTTTCATGGCAAAGTCTTTGAATTCGCTCGAGAAACTCATGCACTGTCTCCTGTTGTTGGTAAGGCCCTGGCGCAGCGCCAGCGCTGGCACCAGGGCGCGCAGTATTGCCCAGGCTTGTGCCAAGTCAATCCGGGCCGCCGCTCGCAAATGTGTCCGCTAGAATCTCGGGTTGACCCTCAGACTGTCGCCTTCCCCGCGAGGAATTGAATGAGCAATGACGCCATCGACCCGGGCCGCCGAACCTGGATCGGCATCGCCTGCGGCGCAGGTGCGATCGGCACCGTGGCCACCGCCGTCCCTTTTGTGGCCAGCTTCGCGCCTTCGGAGCGCGCCAAAGCCGCCGGCGCGCCGGTTGAAGTCGATATCGGCGCGCTCAAGGCCGGCGAGATGACCACGGTGGAGTGGCGTGGCAAGCCGGTCTGGATCCTGCGCCGCACGCCCGAGCAGTTGGCCTCGCTGAAGAAGACCGATGCCCAGGTCGCGGATCCGAACTCGCTGCGCAAACCCGATGAGCTGACGCCCGCGTATGCGCGCAACGAACACCGCTCGATCAAGCCCGAGTACCTGGTGGCGGTGGGCATTTGCTCGCACCTGGGCTGCTCGCCGAGCGAAAAGCTGCAGCCCGGCGCACAGCCCTCGCTGCCCGACGACTGGCAGGGCGGTTTCCTCTGTCCCTGCCACGGTTCGACCTTCGACGTCGCCGGCCGCGTGTTCAAGAACAAGCCCGCGCCCGACAACCTCGAGGTGCCGCCGCATGTGTACCTGTCGGACACGCGGCTCTTGATCGGTGACGACAAGAAGGCCTGAACCCCAATCGATTGCCGAGGCACAACAACATGGCTGAATTCAAGCAAGCGCCGGCAGGGGCCTCGGTCGTCGACAAGCTCACGCTGTGGACGCAAAACCGGTTCCCGACCGCGTTCGACGCCTACCGCGTCCACATGTCGGAGTACTACGCGCCGAAGAACTTCAACTTCTGGTACATCTTCGGCTCGCTGTCGCTGCTGGTGCTTGTGATCCAGATCGTCACCGGCATCTTCCTGACGATGCACTACAAGCCCGACGCGGCGCTGGCTTTCGCCTCAGTCGAGTACATCATGCGCGACGTGCCCTGGGGCTGGCTGGTGCGCTACATGCACTCCACCGGCGCCAGTGCGTTCTTCATCGTCGTCTACCTGCACATGTTCCGCGGCCTGCTCTACGGCAGCTACCGCAAGCCTAGAGAGCTGGTCTGGATCTTCGGCTGCGCGATCTTCCTGTGCCTGATGGCCGAAGGATTCTTCGGCTACCTGCTGCCCTGGGGCCAGATGAGCTATTGGGGCGCGCAGGTGATCATCAACCTGTTCGCCGCGATCCCCTTGGTCGGCCCCGACCTGGCGCTGCTGATCCGCGGCGACTACGTGGTCGGCGACGCGACGCTGAACCGCTTCTTCAGCTTCCACGTCATCGCCGTGCCGCTGGTGCTGCTGGGCCTGGTGGCGGCGCACATTTTCGCGCTGCACGATGTCGGCTCGAACAACCCCGACGGCATCGAGATCAAGGCCAAGAAGGATCCCAAGACCGGCATCCCGCTCGACGGCATCCCGTTCCACCCGTACTACACGGTGCACGACATCCTGGGCGTGTCGGTGTTCCTGATCATCTTCTCGGCCATCATCTTCTTCGCGCCCGAGATGGGCGGCTACTTCCTCGAGTACAACAACTCCATTCCGGCCGACCCGCTGAAGACGCCCTACACATTGCGCCGGTCTGGTACTTCACGCCCTATTACTCGATGCTGCGCGCCACCACCGACGTGATGATGAACTGGCTCGTCGGCATCACGCTCGTGGGCGCGGTGCTGGCCATCCTGCTCGGCGGCCTGTCCGGGCGCGGCAAGCTGGCGGTCGGCGTCGCCGCGGTGGTCTTCG
>JANOKY010000566.1:0-1808 GCA_031419635.1 Burkholderiales bacterium
CACGTCCAGCGGCATGCCGGGGGTGATCGGCAGCGGCTTGCCGTGCAGCTTGAGCTGGTCGCGCGCGGCGGTGAGCTGCATCTCGAAGTAAGGCTCGTTGCGCTCGTCGAGCACGGCGTCGGCACCCACCCGCTCGACCACAGCATCGACCTTGCCGTAGCTGGACGTGTCATACGCCAGCACGCGCACGTGGGCATGCTGGCCGGGCCGCACAAAGCCGATGTCGGCCGGCTTGATGCGCGCCGTCATTTGCAGCCGCGATTCGTCGGGCACGATTTCGAGAATCGCCTTGCCCGACGCAGCCACGCCGCCGATCGTCGCAATCAGCACACGGTTGACCACGCCGTCGACCGGTGACACCACCTCGCGTCGCGTCACCTTGTCTTGCTGGCCCGACAAGGTGTTGACCAGGCTGGCGGCCTTGGTTTCGAACTCGGAGCGCTGTGTGCCCCATTGCGCACGCGCGCGGGCATCGGCTTCGGTGGCACCGGCCTGCGCCTCGGCCAAGCCGGCCGACAGGCGCGGCAGCGATTGCCGAAGTGCATCAAGTTCAGCCTTCTGTCCCAACAGCCGTTGTTGCGCGGTGAGGAAATCGGCGCGCGCGCCGGCGCCTTCCTTGAACAGACCTTCTTCGATGGCAAAGCTTTCCTCGCCCACCTTGGCCGCAGCTTGCAGCGCCGGGATGCGCGCCTGCGCCTCGGCGAGTTCGCCGCGCCGGCGCTGAACGACTTCGCGCGCGACCTTGCCATTGGCCTGGTACTCGCGCAGCGCGTCGCGCCAGAGCTGCGTTTCCTTGTCGATCAGCTCGGGCACCTCTCGGCGCCAGGCGTCGTCGAAACGCGGCGCGGCGCCGGCGAGCAGCGCCTCGACCCGGGCCCGAGCGGCCAGCGCAGAAAGGTAGTGCTGGCGGCTTTCGCCCAGATTGGCGCTGTATTGAGCGGTATCGAGCCGCGCCAGCACCTGTCCCTTTTTCACGGCTTGGCCTGCCCCCACCAGCATCTGCTCGACGATGCCGCCCTCCAGGCTCTGCACCTCCTGCAGCCGGCTCGGCGCGGTGACCACACCGCGCGCCTGCACCGCGACATCGAGCTCGGCCACCGTGGCCCAGACGATCGCGACGACGATGAACAGCAGCGTCAAACCGACCATCGCGGCCACGGTGCGGCGCGGGCCGCGGTCGGGATCAGGGTGCGGCGCGGGAAGCGGGCGCACGGCGACAGTTTCGGTCATGTCCGGCCCCGCACATTGCCCGGCGCCGACATGGCCGACTCGGGCGTGACTGTGAATCGGCCCGCCGCGTGTGCAGCGGGGCCGGGGGTAGCGGGCGCTGCAGCGTCGTCGGGCGCGCGCTGCGACAGCGCCTTCAGCACCTCATCGCGCGGTCCGTCGGCCACCACACGGCCACGGTCCATCACGATCAGCCGGTCGATCAGCGCCAGCATCGCCATGCGGTGAGTCACCAGCACGATGGTGGTGTCGGTGAGTGCGCGCAGCCGGGCGATCAGTTTCTGTTCGGTGCCCGGATCGACCATGCTGCTGGGCTCGTCGAGCAGCAGCAGTTTCGGCCGCATCAGCAGCGCGCGCGCAATCGCCACGATCTGCCGCTGGCCACCCGACAGGCGCTCGCCTCGCTCGCCCACCTGGGTCGCCACGCCGCCGGGAAGTTGGGTGACGATCTCGTCGAGGCAGGCAGTGCGCATCGCGGCCAGCAACGCAGCGTCGTCGGGCTGCACGCGGCCGAGTTCGATGTTCTCGCGCATCGAACCATGGAACAGGGTCACGTCTTGAGGCACGTAGCCGATCTGGCG
>JANOKY010000567.1:0-2751 GCA_031419635.1 Burkholderiales bacterium
CAGCAGCGCGCCCACTGCGGCACCGCCCGAGGTGCCGAGCACGTAGGGGTCGGCCAGCGGGTTGCGCAGCAGCGCCTGCATCGCCAGGCCCGACAGCGCGAGCAGCGCGCCGACGCCGGCCGCGGCGGCCACGCGCGGCGCGCGCAGCGCGCGGATCAACTCGAGGTCCAGGCCAGCGCTGCCGATCAGCAGCGACAACACGAGCACGGTCAGCGTGGCCGCCACCAGCGCGGTGGCGAACCAGGCCAGGCGCGTGCCCGACAGTGGCATCAGCGCGGCTTCATCGCAGGCTGGCCTGCAAGGTAAGAAGCAGACTGCGCGGCGCGGCGGTGTAGCCGAGCACCTCGCTGGCCTGCGCGCCGCCGAGGTTGTCGAGCTTGGCCGACAGGCGCCAGGTTGGCGTCAGTTGGCGGTGCATAGCCAGGTCGAGAGTGGTCCGCGCCGGGTTCATCGCATTGCCGAAGGTCACCGGGTCGGTATCGAGGCGCTGGCCGGTGTGGCGCAGCGCGGCCACCCCTTGCCAGCCCGCAAGCGAGGCGCTGTAGTTCAGCGCCAGCGATTGCCGCGCACGGCGTTTGAGTGCTTGGCCGCTGTCGGCATCGCGCGGGTTCTGCAGCGTGGCTTCGGCGCCGACGCGGCCGGGGCCGAGCGGCAGTTGCGCCATCAGCTCGAGGCCGCTGTTCTTGGCTCGGGCGATGTTGATGGTCTCGAACGTCACCGGGTCGAAGCTCAGGCGGTCGCGTTGGCGTTGCACGAACAAGGCTGCGCGCGCGAGGGCACCGCCGGAACCTGACCATTGCAGCGCCAGCTCGCCCTGCTTCGATCGTTCGGCGTGCAACACCGTGGCCGGGTTGGCGAACAGCTCGTCGAGTAACGATGGCGCCGAGACGCCGGTCGACCCTTGCAGGCTGGCCTTCCAGCCCGGCTGCAGCGTGTAGGCCAGCGCCAGCAAGCCGGTGCTGGCGTGGCCGTAGGCGCTGCTGCGGTCGCTGCGCAGGTTGGCCTGCAATTGCAGCGGCTGTGCGTCGCCACCGAAGCGGCCCAGCCAACCCAGGCGCAGGCTGTCGGTGCCGCGCGTGCGCGCCAGGGTGGTAGAGTCGCTGAAGCGCTCGCGCTTGGCTTCGGCGCCGAGCTGCCATTGCTGATCGGGCGACGATTGCCAGGCCAGTTGCGCGCCGGCCAGGCGAACGCGGTTGTCGCCGTTCGGGGCGAAGCCGGTCGCGTCGTCGAAGCGCTCGCGGGTCTGGCCGAGGTCCAGCGTCAACGCCAGCTCTGCGCCGAGGGCGTGGCGGCTGTTCAGGCCGGCGGCTTCGGTGCGCGTGGTCAACACATCGTCCAGCCCCGGCGTGAAGCCGTCGTAGGCACTGCGGGTGCGGCTGCTCAACAGGCTGAGCTGGGTGCGGTGGCCACTGGCCCATTGCTGTTCGAGTTGGGCGCTGCCGGCGCTTTGCCGCGCCGGGTCGCGGTCCGGGTTGGCGCCGGGATCGACTGCCGCGTTGCGCGCCGAATAACCATCGGTGCGGCGCGTCGACAGCGCGGCGCTGAGTCGCGTGGCCGTGTCGCCACTGCCCCAACGCGTACCGCCGGCCACGGCGGCCGCGGTCGTGCCCTGGCTGCCGATCGACAGGCTGACCTGTGGCGCCTGCGCTCGGCGGGTGACGATCTGCACCACGCCGCCGATGGCCTGTGCGCCGTACAACGCCGACAGGTTGCCGCGCACGATCTCGACGCGCTCGATTTGATCGACCGGCAGGTTCTGCCATGAGGCGGTGCCGAAGTCGGCGCGCAGCAGCGGCACGCCATCGACCAGCACGAGGGTCTGGCGGCTGTCGGCGCCACGCAGGAACAGGCTGGTTTGCGAGCCGAGCGGGCCGGCCTGCGCGACGTCGATGCTGGTCAGCGCGCGCAGAAGCGCGGGCAGGTCGGCGGGTTGCAGGGCATCGATCTCGGCGCGGCCGATCACGCGCGTGCTCGGCAGCGCGTCGGGCAAGGCCTGCTCGGTGCGCGCCGCAGTGATGACGATCGTGGCCGGCTCGGGGGCCGACTGGGCTGCCGATGGCAGGCTGGTGAACGCGAAGGCGAGGCAGGACAGCGCAAGCGCAAGCTGCCCGCAGGTTTGGTTGATCATGGTGAGAGAAGTAGGCCCGGTTCGTCGTGCACGCCAGCTTCCCCGCAGGCACGCACCTCATGGCGCGCCGCTCAACGCTGCGCGCCGCCTTGTTGGCCGGTATCCGGGCTGGCGCAGCAACCCGTGCGGGCCTTCCCAGAACGAACAATGTCGCTCCAGTGGCCGGAGTGCACGAGCGGGGCACCGGTGTTTGAAACACCAGCGCCCGTGCGCTTACCGTTGCGGGGGCAGCTCGGGTTGGCGCAGCCGCGTGGCGGCTTTGCCTGCCGATTCCCGTTTACCCCGCGCCGCATGAATTTGTGGCGCAGGCACCAACGGCGTCGATGCTATCAGGCCTTGCGGCGCAATCCGCCGCCGCATAATTCGCCACCCCCGCACACCCTGCCCCGCCCCATGGCCACGCTGCAAGACCTTGCCGAGCGCATCGACCGCCTGCTGCTGCGGCAGCAGGAACTGGCACGCACCAATGCGCTGCTGCAAGAACAATTGCGCGAGGTCGGCAGCGACCGCGACAGCCTGAAATCGCGCCTGACGGCGGCTCGCGCACGCATCGACGCATTGCTCGAGCGCCTGCCGGCCAACCACGTCACGGGCCCCTGGATCTTTTCATGAAGCAGATGGAA
>JANOKY010000568.1:0-2132 GCA_031419635.1 Burkholderiales bacterium
CGCTATGCCCAGGCCTATCTGCAGGGCGGCTTGAAGCCCAACATGCATGTCAGCACCGTGCTCGATGGCGGCGCCTTGTTGCGCCTGGACGGCAACGCCGGCTTCGGCCAGGTGATCGGCCGCGAGGCGATGGCGCTGGGCATCGCGCGGGCGCAGGAGCACGGCAGTTGCATCGTCGCGCTGGGCAACGCGCACCACCTCGGGCGCATCGGGGCCTGGGCCGAACAGGCCGCGGCCGCGGGGCTGGTGTCGCTGCACTTCGTCAATGTCATCTCGCGCGGCATCGTCGCGCCCTTCGGCGGCGCCGACGCGCGCTTCGGCACCAACCCGTTTTGTGCCGGCGTGCCCCTGCGCGGCCGCGAGCCGGTGATCCTGGATCTGGCCACCAGCGTGATCGCGCAGGGCAAGACACGGGTGGCGATGAACAAGGGTGAGTTGGTGCCGCCCGAGCATTTGATCGACGACCGGGGCCGGCCCACCCTCGAGCCGCGCTACGCGGTGGTGCCGCCGTTCGGCGCGCTGCTGACCTTCGGCGGCCACAAGGGCTACGGCCTGGCCCTGATGTGCGAGCTGCTCGGCGGCGCGCTGGCCTCGGGCATGACCCAGCGCGACAACGACAGCTCGCAAAAGCGCATCCTCAACGGCATGTTCAGCGTGCTCGTCGACCCGGCCACACTCGGCGACCGCAACGCGTTCGAGCAGGAGGCGCAAGCCTTCCTCGATTGGGTCAAGGCCTCGCCGCCGCGCGAAGGCTTCGATGCCGTGCAGGTGGCCGGCGAGCCCGAGCGCGCGAAGCGCCAACAGCGCACGGCGGGTGGCGTGCCAGTCGATGCCACCACCTGGCAGGAGATCCTCGACGCGGCGGGCACGCTGGGTGTCGATCCGGCGACTGTCAACGAGGCGGCGGGGCTGGCCTGACGCGCGCAGACTTGCTTGCAATTCGACACCGCCTGGACACGTCGCTGTCACGCCATCGGGCTAGGCTGTGTACTTGTCCACCGAATGCGAGGTATCGCCATGGCAGCGTTGCATCCTGACCCGCGCGAACATCGACCGGCACACGTCGCGCCCGAGTTGGCCCCGCTCGTTGCCGACCTGTTTGCCAAGGCACCGCCACCCCAGCGCCTGCGCCTGCTCAACGGCCTGTTGCGCCCAGTCGGGCCGCTGGCCCTGGTGGCCATCGCCGCCGGTGCCTTCGGCAACCTCTTGCCCAGCACGCAATGGCGCATGGTCAGCGCCACGCTGGACGATGCGATGCGGCTGACGGCAGGGCAGGTGCTCGAACTGGCGCGCTATGTCGAGCAGAAAAGCCCCGAGGCCTTTGCCCGCCTGCCCGAGCTGTTGCCCGATAGCCCGCTGTGGGTCGGCTCGCTCAGTGGCGCTCTGCTGCTGCTGGCGCTGCAGACCTGGCGGCGGCGATCTGGCATGACCCCCTCTCCCTTTGGGAGGCCAGGGTGAGGGCTCGTCGTCAGCAACCGCCGGCCCTCACTCCAACCCTCCCAGAGGGAGAGGGAGTTGAGGCCACCACTTCACCGCCGGAGGTGCCTGCCGGCTTGTCGTACCAGGCAGGGTCCATGCGGTTGGCCACGCCGTTGTGGGCCAGCGTGGCTTCGTACTCGCAGCGGATGTACGGGTCTTCCAACCAGTACGGAATCGCGGTGCCGCCTTCGTTGACGTCGATCGCGGTGTAGTCGGTGTGCTTGGCGCCGGGAGCGCCCGGGTCGCGGCCCGGGTTGTGCGGGCCGAACCAGGCGGTCAGGCGCCGCACCTCATCGGCGTGGCCGAATTCCCAGGGCCGCTCGCCGATGCGCTCGGGCCAGGAATAGGTGTAGCCCTTGCCCTTCAGGCAGATCAGCACCGCCGCCGAGGTGTGGGCATGGGCCTTCGAGTAGCGGCCGTTCTCATGCTGACCGATCCAGAAGTAGAAGCAGTTGTTGGTCATGAACGGCTCGACGCGGCGCCAGCCCAGCGAGCGCCGGTTGTCCAGTGGTAGCTCGCAATTCACCACGTCGGGGATGAAGTTGGTGCGCCGCATCGCCAGGCCGCGCACCGGGTCGGGTTCGATCTCGTCACGCGCCTTGAAAAAATCGTCGGCGCCGTTGAAGCGATCACGGAAGATGAAGTCGTTATTG
>JANOKY010000569.1:0-5379 GCA_031419635.1 Burkholderiales bacterium
GCGCATTACCTGATCCACAGCTACGACGCGCCGCCGATTGCCGCGCAGGGCCTGCCGGCCGCGCGGCGCTATTCGGGCATCGCCCCCGATGCGCCGCACGCACTGCACATGCCCTCGCACATCTTCACGCGGGTCGGTGCCTGGCAGGACTCGGTGGGCGCCAATCGCCGCTCGGCCGACGTGGCCAAGGGCGACGGCAACGGCACCGAGGCCTACCACGCCGCCGACTACATGGTCTACGCCCATCTGCAGCTCGGCCGGGACAAGGAAGCGCGCAAGGTGCTCGACGAGTTCACGCGCGAGGTCAAGACCAATCCGGCGATCTTCGTCGGGCCCTACGCGGCGGCTGCGATGCCGGCGCGGGTGGCGCTGGAACGCGGCGACTGGGCGACCGCAGCGCAGTTGCTCCAGCAGGGCACGCAGTTCGCCTTCGTCGAGGCCATCACCAGCTTCTCGCGCGCGCTGGGGGCCGCGCGCATGGGCAACGCCGCCGCGGCCGAGCAGGAGGCGCTCAAACTCGAGGCCCAGCACAAGGCGCTGGTCGACGCGAAGAACAACTACTGGGCCACCGAGGTCGAGGTGCAGCGCATCGCCGCCGCGGCCTGGATCGCGAAAGCCAAGGGCCAGAACGACGAGGCCCTGCGCCTGATGCGCGCAGCAGCCGATCAGGAAGACCGCAACGAGAAGCACATCGTCACGCCCGGCCGCGTGGTGCCGGCGCGCGAGTTGCTGGGTGAGATGCTGCTCGAGCTCAAGCAGCCGGCCGCGGCGCTCAAGGAGTTCGAACAGTCGCAAGGGCGCGAGCCCAACCGCCTGCGCAGCTATGCCGGTGCCGCCGCCGCTGCCGACGCCGCTGGCGAGCGCGACAAGGCGCGGCAGCACTATGCCAAGCTGGTGGAGTTGACGCGCGACGCCGACACGGCCTTGCCCGAGATCGTGCGTGCCAAGACCTGGCTGGCGGCCAAGTGAATCGCGCCAGGCGCGCCGGGCTCGCGGCAGCAGCACTGGCGCTGCTGCCGGGCGTCGGCGGCGCCGTGCAATCGGACGACGCCGACGACCAGGCCCTGCTGGCCGACGCCGACTATGCCGCCGGCATGGCGGCGCTCAAGGGCGGCGACGCGGCGAGCGCGCTGCGGCGTTTCCAGTCGGCGTTGAAGCGCTTCCCCGACGCCGCCAACCTGCACAACGAACTCGGCTACGCGCACCGCAAACTGCGCCAGTTCGACCCGGCCTTCGAGCATTACAAGCGCGCGCTGGCCATCGACCCGCGGCACCGCGGCGCGCACGAATACATCGGCGAGGCTTACTTGATGGTCGGCGATGTCGCCAGTGCCGAAAAACACGTGGCGGCGTTGCGCTCGATCTGCCTGCTGCCTTGCGCTGAACTCACCGACTTGCAGAAGGCGGTCGACTCGCAGCGCGCGCAGAACAAGCCGCGCTGAACGTCACCGCGCAGGGCTCGAAACTGGCCGAGCCCGCAGTTGCCATGGGCGCTCTGCCCGCCGGCTTGCGGCGCACCCACAGGGAGATTCCCATGTCGATCTTCAAGCGTCTGAAAACCACGATCGCCTTCGTCGCGGCAACGATGCTGGCGTGCGCCACGCAAGCAGCGTCGGTGGCCCCGGTGGCTGCAGAAAACGGCATGGTCGTCACGGCCCAGCACCTGGCCACGCGCGTCGGCGTCGATGTGCTCAAGGATGGCGGCAATGCGGTCGATGCCGCGGTGGCGGTGGGTTACGCACTGGCGGTGGTTTATCCCGCGGCCGGCAACCTGGGCGGCGGCGGTTTCATGACTGTCCAGTTGGCCGACGGGCGCAAGACCTTTCTCGACTTTCGCGAGAAGGCACCGTTGGCGGCCAGCGCCAACATGTACCTCGACAAGAACGGCAACGTCGTCAAGGGCCTGAGCACGAACGGCCACCTCGCCGTCGGCGTGCCGGGCACCGTGCACGGCCTGGAGCTGGCGCTGGCCAAGTACGGCACGATGAAGCGCAGCGCGCTGATCGCACCGGCCATCAGGTATGCGCAGGACGGTTTCGCGCTCGACCAGGGCGACGTCGACATGTTCGTCACCGCGACGGCAGATTTCAAGGCCGACCCGGCCTCGGCCGCCATCTTCCTCAACCGCGGCGAGCCCTTCGCGCCGGGCCAGAAGCTGGTACAGAAAGACCTCGCTGCAACGCTCAGGCTGATCAGCGACAAGGGCGCCGACGGCTTCTACAAAGGCCGCGTGGGGGCGGCGATCGCCGCGGCCAGCCAGGCCGGCAAGGGCCTGATCACGCAGGCCGACCTGGACCAGTACCAGACGCGCGAACTGGCGCCGGTCGAGTGCGATTACCGCGGCTACCACGTCGTGTCGGCGCCGCCGCCGAGCTCGGGCGGGGTGATCGTCTGCGAAATCCTCAACGTGCTCGAAGGCTATCCGCTGAAGGATCTGGGTTTTCGCTCGGCGCAATCGGTGCACGTCCAGATCGAGGCCATGCGCCACGCCTACATGGACCGCAACAGTTACCTCGGCGACCCGGACTTCGTGAAGAACCCACTCGAGCGCCTGCTCGACAAGAATTACGCGGGCCAGATCCGCGCCGCCATCGACCCGGCCAAGGCGGGCGTCTCGAAGGGCATCTTGCCCGGCGTGCCACCGCACGAGGGTAGCAACACGACGCATTACTCGATCGTCGACAAGTTCGGCAATGCGGTGTCGGTGACCTACACGCTCAACGACTGGTTCGGCGCCAAGGTCACGGTGCCCGCGACCGGCGTGCTGCTGAACAACGAGATGGACGATTTCACCGCCAAGATCGGTGTGCCCAACCTGTACGGTCTGGTGCAAGGGCAGGCCAATGCCATCGCCCCGGGCAAGCGGCCACTCAGCTCGATGAGCCCGACCATCGTCACCAAGGACGGCAAGCCGGTGATGGTGCTCGGCACACCCGGCGGCAGCCGCATCATCACCGCGGTGTTGCACACCATCATCAATGTCATCGACTACGGCATGAACGTGCAGGAAGCTGTCGACGCGCCGCGCTTTCACCAGCAGTGGTTGCCCGAGGCCACCAACGTCGAGAACTTTGCGCTGAGCCCCGACACGCGCAAGCTGCTGGAAGGTATGGGCCACACGCTCGCTGGCCCGCAGCCGGCGAACCACCTGGCCGCGATCCTGGTCGGTGCGCCCGCTCTCGGCGGCAAGCCCGTGGGCAAGAACCGCTTCTATGGCGCCAACGATCCGCGCCGCAACTCGGGGCTGGCGCTGGGCTACTGAGCCCAGGCTCAGGGCCCGACCAGCACGTAGCCGCGGTGGCGGCCTTCGTTGTCGCGGTCAGCGGTGTTCATCGCGGCATAGAGATCCGGCGCGGTGACCCACACCGGCGGGTACTTGTAGCGCGAGACGTCCAGGATCAGGAAGCGGTCGCTGTTGGCGTCGTAGGCGGCCAGCGGTGAGATGTGGCCGCCCGTTTCCTGCCCGATCGTGCGGCGCAGGTAGTTGGCCAGCACGTAGCCGCCCGGCATCGACAATTGCTTGGACGCTGTGCTGCGAAAGCGATCGAGACCCTCGTCATCGGCATGGGTCACCGCGACCGGGACCGTGTAGGAGCCCAGGATTCGCCCGAGCTCGGTCAGCGTCATGCCCTGCTGCATGAGGGTCTTCTGCGGCAGGATGGCTTCGGTGCGCTCGTTGAGCAGGTTGTCCTGCGTGAAGGTGGCAAACGGCTCGTAGCCCGCCGCCGGTGGCGCCTTCACACCCATGGCGTTGAGCACCATCACCATGCTGGCGACACCGCAATAGGCCTGGTTCTTTTGGGTCACGAATTGCACGCTGAGCGGCCAGTAGGCGCGGCGCGCCTGGCTGTCGATGAACAACTGCGCACCGGCGTCGCTGTCGAGTCGGATCAGGGCCGGCGGAAGCGGCAGGGTTTGCGGCCACGCGGCGGTCACCGCGAGCAGGCCGGCCAGGGCGAGGGTGCGCAATGCGGCAGTGAGGGGCTTCATGGTCAGGCCAGGGTGGGGCGGCAGAATGCGGCATCGTACTGCGGCCGGACCATCGACACGGCATCGCCATGACCAACGCCAACCCACTCTTCGACCCCGCCCGCCACGAGCCGCTGACGGCGACACCGTGGAGCGAGCCTGCGGCGCGCCAGGCCATCGTGCGCATCGTCGACGACGCCTTGCGCGCTTTCACGCCCGAGGGCCTGTGGCCGGCGCATCCGCTCGACAATCCCGATCCGCCCGACACGCGCCAAACGGAGCTGTACTTCGGCGCCGGTGGCCTGATCTGGGCCTTGGAGCATTTGCGGCGTACCGGCGCGATCGGCGGCGGCTTTAACTTCAGCGCCACCGTCGCCACCTTGGTCGAGCGCAATCGCGTGCAGATCGAGCGTTGGGACGATGCGCGCGGCTCCTACCTGATCGGCGACACCGGCCTGCTGTTGCTGCAATGGCAGTTCACGCGGGATGTCGCGGTGGCCGATGAGCTGTTCGCCACGATCGAAGCCAACCTGCAGCACAAATCGCTCGAAGCGCTGTGGGGCTCACCCGGCTCGTTGCTGGCCACGCTGCACATGGCCGAAGCCACCGGCGAGCCGCGCTGGCGCGAGCAACTCGAACGCGGCCTGCGCATCCTGTGGGACGCGATGGTCTTCGACGAAGGCCTCGGCGCCTGGCTGTGGGTGCAGGACATGTACGGCAAACAAGCCCGCTATCTCGGCGCGGGCCATGGTTTTGCGGGCAACGTGTTTCCGGCATTGCGCGGTGCGGCATGGCTGCCAGCCGAGCTGGTGCAGCGCTACGCCGAGCGTGCGTTGCAAACACTGACGGCCACGGCGGTCGTCGACGGCGCGTGCATCAACTGGGAGCCGTTGCATGACCCCAGCGGCAAGCTGCCGAGCAAGCGCCTGGTGCAGGATTGCCACGGCGCGCCCGGTATCGTCTGCCGCCTCGCCGACGCGCCTCGCACGCCCGAGTGGGACGCGTTGCTGCTCGGAGCCGCCGAGCTCACCTGGCAGGCCGGCCCGCTCGCGAAAGGCGTCGGCCTGTGCCACGGCACCGCCGGCAACGGTTACGCGTTGTTGAAACTCTGGCAGCGCAGTGGCGATGCCCTGTGGCTGGATCGCGCGCGCGTCTTTGCGATGCACGCGATCGAGCAAGTCCAGCGCTTCGCCGAGCGCACCGGGCAGACCCGCCACTCGCTGTGGACCGGCGACATCGGCGTGGCCTTGTACGCACAGGCCTGCATCAGCGGCGATGTGCGCTACCCGACGCTCGATCTCTTCTAGGCTCTCAGCGCTTTGGCCACCTGCGGCACGAGGCCCGGGCCCTGGTAGATCAGCCCGGTGTAGATCTGCACCAGGTCGGCGCCGGCCTTGACTTTCGATTGGG
>JANOKY010000570.1:0-3356 GCA_031419635.1 Burkholderiales bacterium
GGCGTCAGCCGCATGACCGTCAACCGCGCCCTGCGCGAGCTGCAGTCCGAAGGCATGGTCGACCGCGTGCAGGGCGTGGGCACCTTCGCCGCGCAACTGCACCGCATCTCCTCGACACTGACGATTCGCGACCTGCACGAGGAGATCGAGGCCCGGGGCCATCGCCATCACGTCGTGGTGCACCTGGCGCGCGAAGAGCGCGCCAACGCCGGGCTGGCGCAGCAGCTCGGCCTGGCGGCTGGCGCGGCGGTGTATCACTCGCTGATCGTGCACCACGACGACGGCGTGCCGCTGCAATGCGAAGACCGCTACGTCAACCCGGCCAGTGCGCCCGACTACCTCAAAGTCGATTTCACCCAGACCACGCCGACGCTGCACCTGCTCGAAGTGGCGCCGCTGGGCGAGGCCCAATACACGATCGAGGCCAGCACGCCCACGGCACAGGAGGCCCGGCTGCTCGGCATCGCGGTGGGCGACCCCTGCCTGGTCGTCCTGCGCCGCACCGCCAGCCGCGGCGTGCCGGTGACCTTGGCGCGGCTGGTGCACCCGGGCGCGCGCTACCAGCTCGAAGGGCGCTTCAACCCATGACACCCACGGTCGTTCGCTGCATCGACGTGCCGGCCCAGCGCTGGCGCAATGGCGCCGGCCTGACGCGCGAGCTGCTGGCCTGGCCGCCCGGTGAGGATTGGCAAGTTCGCATCAGCGTGGCCGAAATCGAAACCGACGCGCCCTTCTCCGCCTTTCCCGGCGTCGAGCGCTGGTTCACGGTGCTGCAGGGCGCAGGGGTGGAGCTGACGATCGACGGCGCGCCGCACCGCCTGCAACGCGGTGACGCACCGCTGCGCTTTGCCGGCGAATTGACAACCACCTGCAGGCTGCTCGATGGCCCGACGCGCGACCTGAATCTGATGCTTCGCCGCGCCACTGGCACGATGGCGACAGTCACCGATAACCAGAGCTGGTCGCCCGGCGCAGCGCAATGTGGCCTGTTTAGCGCGGTGTCCGGCCATTGCTTGGCAGGCGACTGGGATATCGATGTGCCGGCGTACAGCCTGCTCTGGTTCGACGCCGCGCCCGCGTCGCTGAGCTTCATCGCCGGGCAGCGGCCGGCCGCGCTGATCGGCTGGTGGCTGTCGGCCAAGCCATTGGGAGTCCTGCCATGACCACCCTGTGGCGCAACGCCCGCCTGACCACGCTGGCCGGTCCGCGTGGCTGGGGCCTGATCGAACGCGGCGCATTGATCGCGGACGGCGCGTTGCTGCAATGGGTTGGCGATGAAGCCGCCCTGCCCGCCGGCTTGGCCGTCGACAGCGAACACGATCTCGGCGGTGCCCTGGTGACGCCGGGCCTGGTCGATTGCCACACCCACCTGGTCTATGGCGGCCAGCGCGCGCGCGAGTTCGAGCTGCGCCTGGAAGGCGCGAGCTACGAAGACATCGCCCGCGCCGGTGGCGGTATCCGCTCGACGGTGGCCGCCACCAGGGCGACGGACGACGAAACCCTCTTCGTGCAAGCGCGGCAGCGCGCCAGGGCCTTGCTGGCCGAAGGCGTGACCACGCTCGAAGTGAAATCCGGCTATGGCCTCTCAGTCGAGCACGAGGCACGCTGCCTGCGCGTGGCGCGGCGCCTGGGCCGTGAACTGCCGCTGACGGTGCGCACCACCTGCCTGTCGGCCCACGCCTTGCCGCCCGAGTTCGACGCTCGTGCCGACGACTACATCGACGCGGTCTGCACCTGGCTGCCGGCCTTGCACGCCGAAGGCCTGGTCGATGCCGTCGATGCGTTCTGCGAGCGCATCGGCTTCACGCCAGCGCAAACGCGCCGGGTGTTCGAGGCCGCGCGCGCGCTCGGGCTGCCGGTCAAGCTGCATGCCGAGCAGCTCAGCGACCAGGGCGGCGCCCAACTCGCGGCCGAGTTCGGCGCGCTGTCTTGCGACCACCTCGAATACCTGTCCGCTGCCGGTGTGCAGGCAATGGCCGGCGCGGGCACGGTGGCGGTGCTGCTGCCCGGTGCGTACTACTTCCTGCGTGAGACCCAATTGCCACCGATCGCTGCCTTGCGCGCCGCGGGCGTGCCGATGGCGATTGCCACCGACCACAACCCGGGTTCGTCGCCCACGCTGTCGCCGCTGCTGATGCTGAACATGGCCTGCACGCTGTTTCGCCTGACGCCCGAAGAGGCCCTGCGCGGCATGACGGCCAACGGCGCGCGCGCGCTCGGCCTGCGCGATCGCGGCAGCCTCGCTGCCGGGCAACGTGCCGACTTCGTGGCCTGGCCGCACGAACACCCGAACGAGCTGGCCTATGGCTTCGGCCAACGCGTCGAGCCCCGCGTCGTGGTCGGCGGCGAAACGGTGATGCCATGAGCGCCGATCGCGAATCGATGCTGTGGACCGCGCAGGCCTGGCTGCCCGAGGGCTGGCAGCGCAACGTGCTGCTGCGCATTGGCCGCGACGGCTGCTGGGCCGAGGTCACACCCGGCGTCGCACAGCCCCCCGACGGCGCGCTCGTGATCGAGTCCCCGGTGCTGCCCGGCCTGGTCAACGCGCACAGCCACGCCTTCCAGCGCGCCTTCGCCGGCCTGGCCGAACGGCGCGAATCCGAAAGCGACGACTTCTGGTCCTGGCGCGAGCGCATGTACCAGGTGGCGCTGCGCGTCGGCCCCGCGCAGTTGCGCGCCATCGCCGCGCAGCTCTATGTCGAACTGCTGCACGGCGGCTACCCCCAGGTCTGCGAGTTCAACTACCTGCAGCACGATACCGACGGCCGGCCCTACGCCGACCCGCTGGCCCTGTCCTGGGCCCTGGCCGATGCCGCCAGCGACGCCGGCATCGGCCTGACGTTGATGCCGGCCCTCTACGAACGCGCTGGCTTCGCAGAGCCCCTTCTGAGCGCAGACCAGCGCCGCTTCGGCACCACATCCGCCAGCGTGTGGGCCGCGGCGCAAGAGATCGCGGCCAGCGGACGATCCCATGTGACCGCGGGTCTGGTGATCCATTCGCTGCGCGCTGCAGCGCCAGAGTCAATCAATCAACTGCGCGACCTGGCGCACGGGTTCGACGGCCCGATCCACATCCACGTGGCCGAGCAACAAGCCGAAGTCGATGACTGCCGGGCAGCGACCGGCGCACGACCGATCGAGTGGCTGGCGCACGAAGGCCTTCTCGACCCGCGCTGGCACCTGGTGCATGCCACGCACACCGTGCGCAGCGAAATCGACGCCGTGGCGCACAGCGGCGCAGGCGTCGTGATCTGCCCGAGCACCGAGGCCAACCTCGGCGATGGCTTGTGCGATCTGCCGGGTTGGCTCGCAGCCGGCGTGCCGATCACGATCGGCTCCGACAGCCATGTCACGCG
>JANOKY010000571.1:0-1854 GCA_031419635.1 Burkholderiales bacterium
TCGCTGCGCAGGTGGCGCTCGATGCCGTCGGCGGCGATCGCGCCATGGCCGATGGCTGTGGTCAGCAGGTGCGGGCGCACCACGTCGCCGCCGACGAACATGCCGCTCGGTTTCCCGTCTTTGCCCTGGACCTGGTAGTTCTTGTCGGCTGCAATCCCACCCTTGCCGTTGTCGAGCGTCTCCAGGCCGGTGAAATCGACCGCCTGGCCGATCGCCGAAACGATCAGGTCGGCTTGGATGTCTTCTTCGGTGCCGGCGATCTGTTTGACGTCGAGCTTGCCGACGACGATCCTGGCTTCGCAGCGGATCACGCGCAGCGCGGTGGCGCGGCCGTCGGCGCCGCGGATCACGGCCACCGGCGCCAGGCCGCCGCGGATGGCGATGCCTTCGGCCAGCGCATGCTCGACCTCGTGCTTGCTGGCCTGCATCTTGTCGATCGCGAAGATCGAGGTCAGCGTGACTTCGGCGCCCATTCGCGCCGACAAGGTGGCCGCGTCATGCGCGGCATAACCGCCGATCACGTTTTCAGGCCGGTCGCTCTCATGCACCTGGTCGATGTGGCCCAGGCGACGGGCCACGGTGGCCACGTCGATCGAGGTGTCGCCGCCGCCGATGACGACCACGCGCTTGCCCACATGCTGCATGCGGCCGTCGTTGAAGGCTTTGAGGAACGCGGTGGCGGTGACGCAATTCGGCGCCTCGGCGCCTTCCACCGGCAGCGCGCGGCCGCTTTGCGCGCCCATGCCGAGGAACACGGCGTCGAAGCCGCCTCTGATGTCTTCGAGCGTGATGTCGGTGCCGATGCGGCATTCCATGCGCAGCGTGACGCCCAGATCGACGATGCGCTGGATTTCGGCGTCGAGCACGTCGCGCGGCGTGCGAAAGCCCGGGATGCCGTAGCGCATCATGCCGCCGGTCTCCTTGCGCTCGTCGAAGATCGTCACCGCGTGGCCCTTGAGCGCCAGTTGGTAGGCGGCAGACAGGCCCGCCGGGCCGGCGCCGATCACGGCCACGCTTTTGCCGCTCTGCTTTGTCGGCTTGGGGAACGCCAGCTTGTGCTCGATGGCCCATTCGCCGAGGAAATGCTCGACCGAGTTGATGCCGACGAAGTCTTCGACCTGATTGCGGTTGCAGCCCGATTCGCAAGGCGCCGGGCAGACGCGGCCCATCACCGAAGGGAAGGGGTTGGCCTCCGTCAGGCGGCGCCAGGCGTATTCCTGCCACGGCACGCCGGTGGGCGGCTTCTCGACGCCGCGCACGATGTTGAGGTAGCCGCGGATGTCTTCACCCGAAGGGCAACTGCCCTGGCAAGGCGGCGTGCTCTGGATGTAGGTCGGGCATTTGTGGGTGTGGTCGGCGTCGAAGATTTCCTTCTGCCAGGCCAGCGGCTCGGCATCGCCATCCTTGTAGCGGCGAAAGGTCAGCGGTTTGAGCTCGGTGCTTTGGGGGCTGGCGGACATCAGGGTTCTCTCCTCGATTCGATTTCAATGCGGCTCGCCAAGCCGGATGGCCTTGCCGACGAGCTGGTGCACGCCACCGACCATGTGCATGTCGAAGCCGTAGTAGGGCAGCACCTTGCTGAACTGGGCCTTGCAGATGGCGCAGATGGCGGCCATGAAATTCACGCCGTGCCGGTCGACGACGTTCTTCAGCGCCTCCATGCGCGGCAACGCGCCCTTGACGCGCAGCTCCATCAAGTCGTCGGTCAACAGTCCGCCGCCACCGCCGCAGCAGAAGGTGGCCTCGCGCGTGGTGCCGGCGGCCATGTCATGGAAGTTGTTGGCCACCGCCTTGATGATTTCGCGCGGGATCACGAACTGGCCGCCGGGCATGCTGCCCATGCGCGAGGCGCGG
>JANOKY010000572.1:0-2636 GCA_031419635.1 Burkholderiales bacterium
ACTGACCATGTCGCACAGGCTGTCCATCTGCTCGCCGAACGCGCTTTGCGAGTTGGTCATGCGTGCGACGCGGCCGTCCAGGCTGTCCAGCACGGCCGCGTAGAAGATGCCGATGGCCGCGGCTTCGAAGCGGCCATTCATCGCCATCACGATCGCATAGAAGCTGGCGAACAAGGCCGCAAGCGAGATGGCGTTGGGCAGGATGTACAGGCCCTTGCGCTTCGGCCGCAGTGGCACGTTGGCCGGCTGCGCCGAGTCGTCGAAAGCGTCGCGCGAGTCGTCAGCCATGGGCGCGAGGATAGCGCTTCAGTTGCGGCTCTTGTCGACCAGCTTGTTGGCCTTGATCCAGGGCATCATCGCGCGCAGCTTCTCGCCCACCACCTCGATCTGGTGCTCGCCCATCAGGCGGCGGCGCGACAGCAGGGTCGGCGCGCCGGCACGGTTCTCAAGGATGAAGTTCTTCGCGTACTCCCCCGTCTGGATGTCCTTGAGCATCTGCCGCATCGCGTCTTTGGTGGCCTCGTTCACGACCTTGGGGCCGCTGACGTACTCACCGTACTCGGCGTTGTTGGAGATCGAGTAGTTCATGTTGGCGATACCGCCTTCATAAATCAGGTCGACGATCAGCTTCAACTCGTGCAGGCACTCGAAGTAGGCCATCTCGGGCGCGTAACCGGCCTCGACCAGGGTCTCGAACCCGGCCTTGATCAGCTCGACCGTGCCGCCGCACAGCACCGCCTGCTCACCGAACAGATCGGTCTCGGTCTCTTCGCGGAAGTTGGTTTCGATGATGCCTGCCTTGCCGCCGCCGTTGGCCGCCGCGTAGCTCAAAGCCAGGTCGCGCGCCTTGCCGCTCTTGTCGGCATGCACGGCGATCAGGTGCGGCACGCCGCCGCCCTGGGTGTAGGTGTTGCGCACGGTGTGGCCGGGGGCCTTGGGCGCAACCATCCAGACGTCGAGGTCCTCGCGCGGCACGACCTGGCCGTAATGCACGTTGAAGCCATGCGCGAAGGCGAGTGACGCGCCCTGCTTGATGTTCGGCGCAATGTCGTTGCTGTACACCGCCGCGATCTGCTCGTCGGGCAACAACACCATCACCACGTCGGCGCTCTTCACCGCGTCGGCGACCTCGTCGACCTTGAGGCCGGCCTTCTCGACCTTGTTCCAGGAAGCGCCGCCGCGGCGCAGGCCGACGGTGACTTTCACGCCGCTGTCGTTGAGGTTCTGCGCATGCGCATGGCCTTGCGAACCGTAGCCGATGATGGCCACCTGCTTGCCCTTGATGAGGCTGAGGTCGGCGTCTTTGTCGTAATAAACCTTCATGCTGTTTGCTCCGTGAAAAAAATCAAACTCTGAGAATCCGCTCGCCGCGGCCGATGCCGCTGGCACCCGTGCGCACCGTTTCCAAGATCGCGGCGCGGTCGATCGCCACCAGGAAAGCATCGAGTTTGGCACCGTCACCGGTCAACTCGATGGTGTAGCTCTTGTCGGTGACGTCGATGACGCGGCCGCGGAAGATATCGGCCATGCGGCTCATCTCGTCGCGCTCCTTGCCGACCGCGCGCACCTTCACCAGCATCAGCTCGCGCTCGGTGAAGCTGCCTTCGGTCAGGTCGACGACCTTGACGACTTCGATCAGGCGGTTCAGGTGCTTGGTGATCTGCTCGATCACGTCGTCGCTGCCGGTGGTGACGATGGTCATGCGCGACAACGAGGCGTCCTCGGTCGGCGCCACGGTCAGGCTCTCGATGTTGTAGCCGCGGGCGGAAAACAGCGCCACTACGCGCGACAGTGCGCCGGGTTCGTTTTCGAGCAGCAGGGCAATGATGTGTTTCATGTCGTTCGTCCTGGCGCGCTCTTCACAAGTGCCGACGGTGATCGGCGTTGCTTGGCCACGCGGTTCGATGTCAAAAGGAAGTCTGTCCGGGAAATGGCAGGCGGCTGCGGCGCGGGCCTCGGGCCGCGCGGTAACGCTGCCCGAACCCCGCGTCTGGGCGCGCCCTACAGATCCTCAGAACCCAGCAGCATCTCCGAGATGCCTTGCCCGGCCTTGACCATCGGCCAGACGTTTTCGGTCGGATCGGTGCGGATGTCGAGGAACACCGTGCGATCCTTCAAGCGGATGGCTTCGCGCAGCGCTGGCTCGACGTCGCCCGGCTTCTCGACCAGGATGCCGACGTGACCATAGGCTTCGGCGAGCATGACAAAGTCGGGCAACGCGTCCATGTAACTGTGCGAGTAGCGGCCACCGTAGTCGAGCTGCTGCCACTGCCGAACCATGCCCAGGTAGCGGTTGTTCAGCGAGACGATCTTCACCGGCGTCTTGTACTGCTGGCAGGTCGACAGCTCCTGGATGCACATCTGGATCGAACCCTCGCCGGTGATGCAAAAGACATCCGAGTCGGGCTTGGCCAGTTTGATGCCCATCGCATAGGGCAGACCCACGCCCATCGTGCCCAGGCCGCCGGAATTGATCCAGCGCCGTGGCTGCTCGAAGCGGTAGTACTGCGCCGCCCACATCTGGTGCTGGCCGACGTCGCTGGTGATGTAGGTGTCGCGATCCTTCGTGAGCTGCCACAGCTTGTCGACCACCATCTGCGGCTTGATGACCTCGCTGCTGGTCTTGTAGAGCAGGC